>JBGTMW010000381.1:0-2944 GCA_041743365.1 Gemmatimonadaceae bacterium | reverse complement strand
CGGCGCGCGCATTCGCCGAGCTCAGTCGCGGTAGGGCGACTCCCCGTCGTCTCCGGCCATCTTTCCAAAGGATGCGCGGAGGGCGCGCACCTGCTCGTCAACGGCGGGTATCGAGCCGACTGGCGCGAGCGAGCGCGCCAGGTCCAGCAGCATCGGGCTCAGGTGCGCGCCATATCGCAGCAGAACGCCTGCACGGGAGCGGACAGCGAGCAGGAAGGCGAGCGGCGCCTGATCGCGCTTGAGCGCGTTGCAGCCCGGACACGCGAGGACGAGATTGTCGCGTCGATCGTACGCGGTCTGTCCGCGCCGGGGCGCGACGTGATCGAGGGTCATGAGCTTCGCGGCGAACTTGCGGTCGCAGTATGCGCAGACCGGACCGTGCTCCTGAAGCAGCCACGCCTTCGTGTCGAGATAGGCGTTCCGACTGGTGGGCTGCGACGTGAGCTGCACCCTGCTGGAGGTCGTTCCCGAGCCGCGCTTCTTTCGCGGTGGGCGTCGGCGTGTCGCGGGCGCGGGCTTCGACGCGGCGGCCTTCGGATGGGCGGCTGCAGCTGGCGCAGGGCGGGACTTTCGCGACTTGCGCGAGGAACGTGACTTTCGCGCTGGGCGGGAAGACTTTTCGCGCGACGGAGACGCGCTGGGCGTCGATGCGTCGCGGTACGGATTATCGTGTGGCGGTCGAGACAACGGGCGTAATGGGTGGCTGTTGAAGGAAGACGGTGTGATGGTGCTCACCGTCACATGGAAATGGTACCCCGGGCACCGGTCTGCGGTCCCCTTCCCAGTCCAACGACCCGGGCGAGGCCCGGCGCCGCCTTCCTTCGGGCGACGCCGGCAGGAATCTACTTCGCGGGCGCGGCAACCCGCGTCGCAACCGATGGTTTCACGTCCAGCAGCCAGTAGGAGAACCACTGGCGCAGCCGCCCGAGGCGATCCACGAGCAGCCACGGCTCGCCTGAACGCGAGAGCTCGTGGGTCGAACGGGGGTAGCGCACGAACTCCACAGGTACATCGCGCTTCCTCAACCCGACGAACCACTGCTCGGCGTCACCCATCGGGGTGCGGAAGTCTTCCTCGCTCTGCACTATCAGCGTGGGGGTCTTCACTCGATCGACGAAGCGAATGGGCGACAGCGAGTCGTACAGTGCCCAGTTCTCCCACGGCTTGCCGAAGAACTCGAACTCCGTGAGGCCCTGCGCATCGGAGCTGCCATACCATGACATCCAGTTCGCGATCATTCGGTCGGCCTGGGCCGCCATGAACCGATGCGTCTTCGTGGTGATCCAGGCGGTCATGAATCCGCCGTATGACCCGCCGGTCACACCCATCCTGGTCGAATCGACATCGGCCCGTCGCGCCACGACGTCCACGGCCTTCATCAGGTCCTCGTAGTCCTCTGCACCCCAGCGCCCGCGCGTCGAGTAGGTGAACTCCTGTCCGTAGTTGCTCGATCCGCGCGGATTGGTGAAGAGCACCCACATTCCGGCACCGGCAATGTTGTGGAACTCGTCGAACCAGCCCTCACCGTAGGCGGAGTGCGGGCCGCCGTGGATGTAGAGCACGACGGGATACTTCCGCCCCTCCTGGTAGCCGTGAGGCTTCATCAGCCAGCCTTCGATCTCCACGTCGCCAACGCTCCTGAAAGTGAACCGTTCGGCGCCCGGCCACGCTATCTCCGCATTCAGCTTCTCGTTCAGGGCGGTGAGCTTGCGCTCGTTGCGTCCGTCGGTTCCGGCGATGTAGAGCTCCGTGGGCTGGTCGACCGACGTCGAGATGTACGCAACATGACGCGCTGCGCTGTCGTAGCTGAACCCGCTCATCACCCGTCGCCCTCCGAGGATCTCGCGCATCCCCGCGCGATTCGGCGACAGACGATACAGCGTCGAGCGACCGCCGATCGACGCGGACATCAGAATCTCTCCGCCCGGCGTCCACTCGTAGTCGTTCGGCTCGTACTGCCAGCTGCCCAGCAGGTTGCGCGGCTTTCCGGCTGCCGGGTCCATCACGTGGAGCGTCGAGTTCGCCGTGCGACGCGGCCTGCTGATGAACGAAACGAGCTTTCCATCCGGCGACCACGCGAGACTCGACTCCGTTCCGGGAAGATCGATGCGACGCGGAACACCGCCCGCAACCGGGAGGATGAAAATGTCCGTGTCGTTGCGCTCGGCCATCTGCTCTTCACGCTCGCGACTGTATGGAAGGAGCGTCAGGGAATCGCGCTCCGCCTGCACAGCGCTGTCGGAACGAAGGTGCGCGTCCGCGAGAAAGGCGATCCACCGGCCATTGGGCGATACGGTCGCGCCGCGGTGCGAGTAATTCGTGTTCGTGAGCTGCTGCTTTGGCTGGCCCCGGTGACGTATCCAGATCTGCCCGGGGCGTGGCGCCTCGGGGGGCGTCGCACGGTTCGGGATGTATCCCGCGTTGTTCGACTTGAAGCCGAGATCGACGATGTGGCGGCCATCGAAACGCCCCGGATCGAGGGGGCGCGTGATGGCGCCGAAGGGCGGGCGCGCGGTTGCATGCATCCGACCAAAGGGATCGGACGAGTTCCCGGTCGTGTCGCGCCCGGCGCTGTCCACCGGGATGCCGCTCGTGGTCACGACGAACCGCCTGTCGCGCGGAGCAGACCCCCCCTCTGCCTCGATCTCGGAGCTGTCCGGCTGGAACGCCTCGCCACCTGGGCGGTCCATACGCAGCGCCCACGTCGATCCCTTCCCTCCCGGTCGCTGCGACGTGAAGAGCAGGAGCTTTCCGTCGCGCGAGAACCGTGGCCTCGAGCTCTCCGTTCCGGGGGCTGTGTACCGCGCTGGCTCGCCCCCTGAGGTCGGCACGACCCAGACCTCACTGTGCCTCTTGTTCGTGCTCTCGACCATCGTCGTCACCGTGAAGGCGACGAGCCGGCCGTCGGGCGACATCGCCGGCGACCCGACGGTCGCCATTCGGT
>JBGTMW010000380.1:0-2334 GCA_041743365.1 Gemmatimonadaceae bacterium | reverse complement strand
GGCGGTGACGCGCACGTCCGTAGCGCCGTCCGTCTACTCGCAGCTGCGATACCGGCACATCGGTCCGGTGGGCAACCGCACCACCGCGGCGGCGGGCGTTCCAGGCGACCCGCTCACGTACTACGCAGGGGCTGCTTCCGGGGGAATCTGGAAAACCGTCGATGCCGGCATTCGCTGGCAGCCGATCTTCGATGATCACCAGGTGTCGTCGATCGGTGCGTTGGCAGTCGCGCCGTCGAACTCGGCCATCGTGTGGGCCGGCACCGGAGAGTCGTCCATTCGCAGCAATGTCTCGCTCGGCAACGGCGTCTACAAATCGACTGACGCCGGGCGAACGTGGGCTCTCATGGGACTCGAGGCTACCGGCCGCGTTGGACGGATCCTGATTCACCCGTCGAATCCGGACATCGTCTACATCGCTGCCCAGGGTCACAGCTATGGCCCGCAGCAGGAGCGCGGCGTGTATCGCACGACGAACGGTGGCCGCACGTGGGAGCGCACGCTCTTCGTGGACGAGAACACCGGAGTGGTCGACATCGCGATGCACCCCTCGAACCCCAGCCTTCTCTACGCGGCGGCGTGGCAGCTCGAGATCCGCACCTGGGGGCGGCAGAGCGGCGGACCCGGCAGCGGCATCTTCGTCTCACGGGACGCCGGCGCGACGTGGACGCGACTTCGCTCACCCGGCCTGCCCACGAGCCCCATGGGAAAGATCGGGCTTGCGATCGCAAACTCCAATCCGAACCGCATCTACGCCCTGATCGAGACAGGCGAGGGAGTGCCGTTCAACGGCCAGCCCACCGATCCGGGCGAGCTCTGGAGAAGCGACGACGCCGGTGCGAGCTGGAGCGTGGTGAGCTACGACCGCAATGTCGGCTGCCGTCAGGCGTACTACACGCGAATGGCCGTCGCTCCGGACAACGAGAACGAAGCGTACTTCATGTGCGCGAGCTTTTACCGATCGACGGATGGCGGAAGGACGATCATCCAAATGTCGCGCGAAAACGCCCCTGGAGGCGACCATCACGACATGTGGATCGACCCGACGAACGCGGACCGCATGGCGGTCGCTCACGACCAGGGCTTCTCCATCTCCAACACGCGCGGGCGAAGCTGGCACCAGATCCGGCTTCCGATCGCGCAGATGTATCACGCGGAACCCGACAATCAGGTCCCGTACTTCGTCTATGGGAACAAGCAGGACGGACCTTCGTACCGCGGGCCGAGCAACAGCCGGAGCGGCGCGACGATAGCTCGGGGTGAATGGCATCCCGTTGGCGGCGGAGAGAGCGGCTGGGCCACACCCGACCCGGTGGACCCGAACATCATCTGGTCCAGCGCCTCCGGATCGGGAACCCTCGGCGGCATCGTCGTTCGTTTCGACGAACGAACCCGCCAGGGGCACAACGTGGAAGTCTGGCCGGTGCGCACCGGCGGCGCCCCTGCGGCCGACGTCAAGTACCGCTTCGTCTGGACGATGCCGCTCACGATCTCGCCGCACGACCGCAACAGGATATACGTCGGCAGCCAGCACGTGCACGTCACGACGAACGGCGGGCGCAGCTGGCAGGTCATCAGCCCCGACCTCACCCTGAACGACAAGAGCAAGCAGCAGATCTCCGGCGGCCTCACTCCCGACAACATCGGCGTCGAGTACGGCAACACCATCTTCGCGATCGCCGAGTCGCGGCTCCAGGCGGGGCTGATCTGGGTGGGGACGAATGACGGCCTCGTGCAGCTCACGCTCGATGGCGGACGGACGTGGACGAACGTGACGCGCAACATTCCCGGCATGCCCGTCTACGGCACGGTGAGCAACATCGAGCCGTCGCGCTACGCCGCCGGCACGGCCTACATCACGGTCGACGCGCACCAGGAGAACAATCGCGATCCCTGGGTGTTCAGGACCACCGACTTCGGCGCGAGCTGGAAGCTCATCGTGAGCGGGATTCCCAGGAGTCCGCTGAGCTACGCGCACGTCATCCGCGAGGATCCCGTGCGCCGCGGCCTCCTCTACCTCGGCACCGAGAACGCGCTGTACCTGACGTTCGACGACGGCGAGAGCTGGCAACCATTCCAGACCAACCTGCCTCCGGCGCCGGTGTACTGGCTGCGCGTGCAGGAGCACTTCAACGACCTCGTGGTGTCTACCTACGGCCGCGGCTTCTGGATCATGGATGACCTGACGCCGCTGCAGCAGCTCACGCCGCAGGTCGCCGCGTTGGGTGCGCACCTCTTCGCCCCGCGTGCGGCGTACCGCTTCCGCACCGTCCCGGGTCAGGTGGCGATGGAGGCCGATCCCTCCGCGGGCGACAATCCGGAATACGGCGCGTC
>JBGTMW010000379.1:0-3756 GCA_041743365.1 Gemmatimonadaceae bacterium | reverse complement strand
GACAACATGCGTCCCCGCGTCATCGTTCAGTTCCCGGCGAGCGCGGATGACATGCTGCTCTCGGGCACGCTCTCGGGCGGCGAGGTTCTCTCCAACCGTCCAGCGGTGATCGACTCGCCCATCGGGGAAGGCCACGTCGTGATGTTCGCGATCCGTCCCTTCTGGCGCTGGCAGACTCAGGGCACCTACATCCTTGGCTTCAACGCGATCCTGAACTGGAACGATCTCGACGCGGGGAAGGCCTCCGGCGGAACGCCGACGGCCGACCGGGACTGAGGCCGGGAAGAGTGGACGAAGCGGCCCGCACCCCTCGGTGCGGGCCGCTTCGTCATTGGCCCACCTCGCGCGTCGCGAGGCTCTCGCGCAGCGCGGCAATGTCAGCGCGCAGCGCGTCGATCGATGCCCTGCCCGGGATCTCGGCATCCTCCGCCTCGGCGTCGCGTCCCACGAAAAAGGATGCGAGCGAGGCCGTGACATAGCCGAACACGGTGAACGCATACAGCGCGAGGAGCAGGCAGAGCACGCGTCCCTCTCCCGTCTGCGGCCAGTACTCCCCTCCCATGGTCGTCATGACCATCGCCGTCCACCAGAGCGCCGTAGTGAAGTCGGGAAATCCCCCTCCGTTGGGGAGGTCACGCTCGAGCGCATACATGCCCGACGCTCCGCCTACCGTGACGAGCACGGTGAGCACCACGACATACCCGAGACCGCGACGTCCCATGGCGCGACCGAGCGCGCGCATGCCGCGGTTGAGCGATCCCACCACGCGCACGAGCCTCACTCCCCGCGTCGCCGGAGCCAGCCGCAGCACGCGACCAAAGCGCGCGAAGCGCAGGATGCGAAGGGCCGGCACGAGAAGGGAGAGAACTGCGAGCCAGTTCCTCCGCAGATAGAGCCAGCGGTTCGGGGCAAGGGCGAGACGAAGAGCGAAATCCAGGATGAAGATCACCCAGATGACGGTCGTAACGGTCGTCAGCGTCGGCGATAGGCCACGGGTGAGCTCCAGGACGAGCAGCGCGAGCCATACGAAGCCGAGCGCCTGCATGGGACGCTCGAGCCATGACTCGAGGCCGGCGAGTGCCGCGAGACGCTCGCCGTGGTCGGGCGCATCCTCCGGCGCCGGTGAAGCTGCGCGTGGTTCTGTCATCCAGTCTGTTCCCTCCGGAAGCTCAGCGTGTGACCCCGCGCCTCGCGGCAAGCCGAACGTCTGCAGGCTCGCCGGACGTCACTGGCCTCGAAGCCATGTCGCGCCGGACGGACGCGATCCGGCGCGCCATCGTGACGCGATCGCCCGGAGCGGGCAGCGACCGCTCGGCCGCCTCGGCGATGAGATCCAGCTGCCGTTCGAGCACCTGTCGGCGTGCCGGGTTGGTCACAGCCCTGCTCGCGACCGCGATCGCCTCGAGCAGTCTCGTGAGTACCCTGATGTTTCTCTCGGCGTTTCGGCGAATGTCGTTCAGCGACAACGCGACGAGATCCGAGTACGTCGGGCCGGCTTCGATCGCTCGCAACGATCCACCTTCGCACCGCACGCGCGGCCCGATCCGGCGCTGCCCCACGCAAGCGAGCAGGGCGCTGAGGTGATCGACACATGTCACGGCGGTGGTCGAATCGTTTATGCCGGGGGAGAGAGCCTTGAGCGCGATGTCCACGATCTGGAGAATGCCGAAGGCGGGATCCTGCTCGACCGTTCTGTGGGCGCTGATCGTGTATTGCGCCCCCAGGTCGGCCGCCATGTCGTCGCCGCGCTCCTGATTCGGGTCTTTCGTTCCTTCAGTGTCGAGATTCCGCGCAATTGGGTTACCCGCGACCACGAAGTCGCCCACCGCGCATTCCATGCACAGCACGATGTCGCGCTCGCGGGCGAGAGCGACGAGTCCCTCCATGTCGACGCTCTGGAGGTAGCCTGTGGCGCGCGACGGAATCGGACGCCATGCCGCACCACGCTCACCGGCGTCGGTGCGCGCTGCGATTGCCTCGCCGTCGTCATCGACGTCGTCACAGAGCGCATCGGGATAGAGATCGCGGATGGCAACCTCGGTGGTCCGGCGCACGCGCTCGAGAATGACCGATGCCTGGAGCGAGCTCGCGATGTGATGGATGTAGAAGATCAGCATTCCCACGGCGACGAGCGCCAGCGCGAAGCCGCCCAGCACCGCGACCGATGGGATGAAGCTCCCCTCGTCGCCGCCTCGAATGGTTCGCAGGACGACGAGACAGTACGCGAAGATTCCTATGAACGACCCGAGGACGACCTGGCTCGCGCGGTCGCTCATGAAGGTGCGCAGTACTCGAGGCGTGTACTGTGTCGATGCCTGCGCCAGCGCGACGATCGTGATCGAGAACGTCACGCCGGCAACCGTGATCACCGAGCCCGCGATGGTCGCGAGCATCTCGCGCGATCCCGATGCTCCCGCACCGAAGAGCCGGGGGAGCTTCTCCAGCGCCTTGGCATCGATCCGAGCCGAGAACTCGACAAGCACGAGTGCGGCGAGGATGCAGAATCCGACGATCACCCCCGGAGTGAACCACAGGCTCGACCGGAGCGAGATCCAGAGGGCGCGGGCGCGATGTCCCACGAGAAAGCTGTTGATCATCCGTCCTTCTCCAGGATTTCCAGGAAACTCGCGGTCCAGCGGTGGACGTCGTGCTCGCTCACGGTCGCGCGAAGTGCGCGCATGCGGCGCCGGCGCTGGTCGAGGTCCATGGTGAGCGCCATGTGTATCGTCTCGGCCGTGCCATCGATGTCGTACGGATTCACCAGCAGGGCATCGCCCAGCTCCTCGGCCGCTCCCGCGAACTCGCTGAGCACCAGGACTCCTTCATCGTCGGTGCGCGATGCCGCAAACTCCTTCGCGACGAGATTCATTCCATCGCGGAGAGGCGTCACCAGCATGACGTCCGCTGCACGGTACAGCGCGACGAGGACGGCGCGTGGCACGCTCCGGTACATGTAGTGGATCGGCGTCCAGTTGGGAGTGCCGAACTCCCCGTTGATGCGCCCGATCAGGGAATTCACCTCGCGACGGAACCGACGGTACGCCCCCACCTGGTCGCGCGATGGAACCGCCACCTGGATGAATCGAACCTTCTCGCGCCATTCCGGGTGAATCCTGAACAGCTGCTCCACCGCCAGCAGCCGCCTCGGAATTCCCTTGCTGTAGTCGAGCCGATCGATTCCAACCAGGAGCCGCTGCCCCGGGCCCTTGTACTCCAGCGTCTTCTCGCCGACTTCGGGAGTCGCGGCCCGACGCGCAAAGTCGGCGGCGTCGATTCCCATCGGGAACACTCCGAGCTGCACCGCGCGCGAGCCCCAGGCAACCACACCGTTCGCGTTGGCCTCCACCGCGAATGTCCTGCGCAGAGCCGCCCGGAAGTGACCGTGGTACCGCATCGTGTGAAAGCCGATGACGTCGGCACCCATCATTCCCTCGAGCAGCCAGCGGCGCGTGGGGAGCGTGAAGAAGATCTCGGGGTTCGGGAAGGGGATGTGAAGGAAGAAGCCGATGCGCGCGCCGGGAACGCGCTCCCGCAGCAGCGCCGGCACACGAAGAAGCTGATAGTCGTGCACCCACACCACGTCGCCCGGTTGATAATGCTCGGCCACGGCATCGGCGAACCGGGCGTTGACTGCCTCGTACACGTCCCAGCCGTCCACGCGAAAGGGCAGACGATCTATCCGATCGTGGCAGATCGGCCAGAGCACACCGTTGGAAATGTGCTCGTAGTAGATCGATATCTCGCGGGCATCCAGCG
>JBGTMW010000378.1:0-2938 GCA_041743365.1 Gemmatimonadaceae bacterium | reverse complement strand
TACCTGTGGGGGATTCAGTTCTCCGGCCTCGCTACCTTCGGAGGGAAGTACCGGCAGGACGTGGGATGCCCCGGGCGCTTCTGCGGAGAGGGCACCGCCGGCAACGCGTATGAGCGTGGCGCCTTCACGGTTCCGGGTACATTCCCCTACCGGAACGTCGACCTCCGACTGCGCAAGGATTTCCCGAGCTTCGGCCGGACCGGCACTGCGCTCGGCGTGACGGTCGACGTCTTCAACGCACTCAACCGCGACAACTTCGGCTGCTACGCAACCGGAGACCGGACGGCTGGGAACTTCGGCCAGCCAGGCTGCGTGGTCACGGACGCACGCAGATACCAGCTCGGGGCCGAACTGAACTTCTAACGGTCGCTCACACTTCTTGCGGGGGATGGGTCGTTGTCCTGATCGAGGGCAACGACCCACTCCTTTCACCACCCAGCCGCGGCGTGCTTCGTATTCCGTGAGGCAGGTGCGCAGCACACTTTGCAGGACGTACGACCCGCTTCATGCGCAGCGGGCTGGCAGTCCGAAGTCCAGAGGTCCCGAAGTAGCCCGTCGCAGTCGTGTCCGATTTCCCGGGAGAGCCTCCGATGATTCAGCACGTCGACCACCGTGCTCGGCTCGCTGCCCTGCGATTCCGCCTCGCGCTGGCGGCGCTGCTCACGCTCCTCACCGCCTGCTCCTCCAACAGGCTCCAGGCGCCCACCACTCCCCAGGCCGAAGCTTTCCTGAACGATGTCCAGTCGCGGACCTTCGGATACTTCTGGGAGCTCAGCAACCCCGCCAACGGACTCACGCCGGACCGAGCGCCCACACGCTCCTTCTCGAGCGTCGCAGCAGTCGGATTCGCGCTCACCGCCTACCCCATCGGCGTCGAGCGCGGCTACATCACCCGTACCGAAGCCAGCCAGCGTGCGCTGACCACTCTCCGCTTCATGTACCAGGCGCCCCAGGGCCCCGCCGCCACCGGAGTAACGGGCTACAAGGGATTCTTCTACCACTTTCTCGACATGGAGACGGGGCACCGCTTCGAGCAGGTGGAGCTCTCCACGATCGACACTGCACTGCTGCTCGCGGGCGCGCTGTTCTGTGCCGAGTACTTCGATGGGATGAGCGCCGAGGAAGCATCCATCCGCGCCTACGCCGACTCGATGTACGCGCGCGTCGACTGGCAATGGGCGATGAACCAGACACCGCGTGTCACCATGGGCTGGCGGCCCGAGAACGGCTTCATCAACTACGACTGGCACGGCTACAACGAGGCGATGCTCCTCTACATCCTCGCCCTCGGCTCGCCGACCTTCCCGCTCGACCCATCGGTGTGGAACGCGTGGACGCAGACCTACCAGTGGGGGAGCTTCCACGGCCAGCCGCACCTCGGCTTCGCTCCGCTGTTCGGCCACCAGTACTCCCACGTCTGGATCGACTTCCGCGGTATAAGGGACGAGTACATGCGCGGGCGGGGGATCGACTACTTCGAGAACTCCCGCCGCGCGACGCTTTCGCAGCGCGCCTACGCGATCGCCAACCCGATGGGGTGGAAGGGCTACAGCGCTGACATCTGGGGACTCACCGCCGCCGACGGACCGAAGGACACGACCTTCGTAATCGGCGGACGCCAGCGGCAGTTCTTCACCTACGCCGCCCGCGGCGCGAGCTTCAACGAAGTGCGGGATGACGGCACCATCGTCCCGACTGCGGCTGGCGGATCCGTACCATTCGCACCGGAGATCACGATCCCCGCGCTACAGGCCATGCGCGACCGCTACGGCGCGCACCTGTACTCGCAGTACGGCTTTCTCGACTCTTTCAATCCCACCTTCGACGTCGACGTCCGGGTTCAGCACGGGCGCGTGGTCCCCGGGGTGGGCTGGTTCGACACCGACTACCTCGGCATCGACCAGGGTCCGATCCTCGCCATGATCGAGAATCATCGCACCGGCCTGGTCTGGCGACACATGCGGGAGCATCCCGCGATCATCCGCGGGCTGAAGCGCGCAGGATTCACCGGCGGATGGATCGACCGCGCACCAGCGTCGCCGTGATCGGGTTCGCGCAGCGCAACGTGATCCGGTTAATGCAACGCGACGTGATTCGGTTCGCGCGCCTCGACATCACGGGCCGGTTCGCCCGGCTCGGCATGGCGATCCTCGCGGCTTCCCTCGTCGGCGCCGCATGCACGTCCGAAGAAAACGGCGACGTCGTTCTCCGATTCTGGGGCATGGGACGCGAGGGAGAGGTCGTGGCCGAGCTCGCGCGCGACTTCGAGCGCGAGAACCCCGGGATCCGCGTGCGCGTGCAGCAGATCCCGTGGACCGCCGCGCACGAGAAGCTCCTAACAGCCCACGTTGGCGACGCGACCCCGGACATCGCCCAGCTCGGCAACACCTGGATAGCGGAGTTCGCGGCACTCGACGCGCTGCTTCCGCTGGACAGTCTCGTCGCCGCATCGCCGACGATCGACCCGGCGGGATACTTTCAAGGGATCTGGGAGACAAACGTCGTCGACGGCGCCCTCCTCGGGGTTCCGTGGTATGTAGACACGCGCGTGATCTTCTACCGGACTGACATTCTCGCCCGTGCGGGCTATCGGACCATGCCGACTACGTGGGCCGAATGGCGCGCGGCCATGACCCGCATCCGTGAGCAGGGTGGCCCGGGGAAGTACGCGATCCTCCTGCCGACGAACGAGTGGCCACAGCCCGTGATCCTCGGTCAGCAGGCGGGATCGTCGCTTCTCAAGGATGGCGGCCGCTACGGCGCCTTCTCCGACTCGGCGTTCAGCGCGGGATTCGAATTCTACGCGGGGCTCTTCCGCGACAGCCTCGCACCCGCGATCAGCAGCAACCAGATATCGAACATCTACCAGGAGTTCGCGAACGGCTCGTACGCGATGATCATCACCGGCCCGTGGAACATCGGCGAGTTCCGGCGGCGG
>JBGTMW010000377.1:0-2962 GCA_041743365.1 Gemmatimonadaceae bacterium | reverse complement strand
GATCTAGCGCGGCTCGTTCTTCGGCTACGGCGACCTCGTCGTCGACATGCGCACATTCTCGCGGATGCGCGAGGCGTGCGGCGCGCCCGTGATCTTCGATGCGACCCACAGCGTCCAGCGGCCGGGGCAGGGCGCCGAAGGGGCGGCCGGGGGTGCTCGCGAGTTCATTCCCCCCCTCGCGCTGGCCGCGGTCGCCGCAGGCGCGGATGGCGTGTTCATGGAGACGCATCCCGATCCCGCCAACGCGCCGAGCGACGGCCCCAACATGATCCCCCTCTCCGAGCTCGATGCGCTGGTAGACCGCCTGCTGCGCGTGCGCGAGGCGTGCGAGCGATGATCGACGCAGCAACCGCCCGGCGGATACGGCTCGTCGGACTCGACGTCGACGGCGTCCTCACGGACGGCGGCATCTACCTCGGCGCGTCGGAGGGCGTCCCCGTGGAGGTGAAGCGCTACCACATCCAGGATGGCCTTGGCATCAAGTTTCTCCGCGATGCCGGAATCATCGTCGCCCTGATCACCGGCCGGGTATCGGAAAGCGTTCGGCTCCGCGCCGCGGAGCTGGGGATCGTCGACGTCATTCAGGATGCGCAGGCCAGGAAGCTCCCGGCCTTTCTCGCGATTCTCGAGCGGCATGGCATCGAGCTCGGGGAAGCTGCCTTCGTCGGCGATGATTATCCCGACCTGGCTATTCTCCGGGTCGTCGGCCTTCCCGTGGCAGTCGAGAACGCGGCAGAGGATGTCAAGGAAGTCTCACGGATTCGCCTCCGACGCGCGGGAGGGGACGGCGCGGTACGTGAGTTCGCCGAAATCCTCCTTCGTGCACGAGGTGAGTGGCGCGCCGTCGTCGAGCGCTACGTTGCCGAGCGTTCCGCCGAGTCGGAGGCGGCCCGTTGAGCGCTGCCACGATACTGGAACGTGGACGCCGCGTGCTGCGTCTCGAGCACGAGGCGATTGCCTCGGTCGAGCAGCGGCTCGGCGATGCGTTCGTCCGGGCGGTCGAGCTGATCGCCGCATCACCCGGACGGGTGATCGTGGCCGGCGTCGGAAAGACGGGCATCATCGCGCGCAAGATCGCCGCGACGCTCACCTCCACCGGAACCCCGGCCCTTTTCCTCCACCCCGTGGAGAGCGTCCACGGCGATCTCGGGCTCGTCGGCGCCACCGACGTGGCGATCATGGTGTCGAAGAGCGGAGCGACACAGGAGCTCCTCGTCCTGCTTCAGGAGCTCAAGCGCCTCGGGGTCAGCGTGATTTCCCTGACAGGAGCCCCCGATTCCCAGCTCGCGCGGTTCTCCGACATCGTCCTCGACAGCTCCGTTCGCGAGGAAGCCTGTCCGCACGACCTCGCGCCCACTACGAGCACTACCGCCGCGCTCGCTCTCGGCGACGCCCTGGCCGTCGCGCTGCTGGAGCACAAGGGCTTTCGCCGCGAGGACTTTGCGCGACTTCACCCCGGCGGTGCCCTCGGCCGCCACCTGTTGATCCGCGTCGCCGACGTGATGGTCGCTGACGACCTCCCTTCGCTTCCCGGAACCGCGACCATGCGGGAAGCCGTGGTGCAGCTCGCGGAGCGACGGGGTATCGTCATGGTCGTGGACGACCGCGGCCGTCTCGAAGGCGTCCTTACCGCCGGAGACCTCACTCGCCTGATGGAGAGGGAGGAGAACGTCTTTCCCGTACCCGTGACCGCAGTGATGAACATCGATGCCAAGAGTGCGACCCCTGACGAGCTCGGGAGCGCCGTGGTCTACAGGATGGAGCAGCACGGCATCATGGCCATGCCCGTGCTCGATGACGCGGGTCGCGTCGTCGGCGTGGTTCATCTCCACGACCTGATGCGGGCCGGGGTCGTATGATGCGGGCGAGGCTCGGCATCGCGGCTGTCGTTATCGCTGTGCTCTCGTCGGGAGCCTGCGCCGACGAGCCGGCAGCCATTCCCACCGCCCAGTCGCCTCTCGCGGACTCCGCCGACCAGGTCATGGCCGGGGTGAGGTTCCTCCTTACCGCCGGCGGCGTACAGCAGGGGGCGCTCCTCGCTGACAGCGGCTTCATGTTCGAGAACAGCACGCGCATCGAGCTCCGGGGAGTGAAGACCGATTTCTTCACGAAGACCGGCGAGCAGACCGGTACGCTTACGTCGCGCGAGGGCACCTATCTCAAGCAGCGCGGCGATCTCGAGGCGCGCGACAGGGTCGTGGTAGTGTCCACGGACGGAAGGCGTCGCCTGACCACGGAACAGCTCAGGTACGATGAGCGCACCAACCTCATCACGACCGACAGCGCCTTCGTCATCACCCAGGAAGGGCAGGTGGGCCGGGGGATCGGTTTCGCGACTGATCCGAATTTCGCGCGCTTCGAATGCAAGGCGTCGTGCAGCGGCGTGTTCCAGGTGCGTCAGGAACCGCCGCCATGATACCCTCCCGGTTCGTCCGCCCGACCGCTGTGTCGTTGATCGCCGGCCTGGTGAGCCTCGTGACATCAGGCTTCGCGGAAGCGCAGGCCGCGCCGGGTCAGCGATGCCGGAACATCGAGTTCGAGCCGCGCGCCGCCAGCACGCGAATAACCGGCATTCAGCAGGCAGACGGCTCCTACGTCAACTATGCTGGCGGCGGAATCATCGTCCTCTGCCGGGCGGAGGGCATCCGGCTCGTCGCCGACAGCTCCGAGTACCACCAGGCGGCGGATGTCGTCTACCTCTTCGGCAACGTCCGCTACACGGAGCGGGGCACCGCGGTCGATGCCCGCAGGATAACCTACTGGCAGAGGGATGAGCGGATCCTCGCCGAGGGCGATGTCGTCGCGCGGCTCGAGAATGGAACGCGGATGACCGGGCCGCGCGCGGACTACTATCGCGCCGTGCCCGGGCTAAGGCCACGAGCCCAGCTCCGGGCCAACGGGCGCCCGCACATCACGCTCGTGCAGGCGGATACCACGGCGCCGGCTGCACACGCGGGTCGCG
>JBGTMW010000376.1:0-9172 GCA_041743365.1 Gemmatimonadaceae bacterium | reverse complement strand
CGCTGCCACCGGCGGCGGCGCGATCGGGTCGATCCGCTGATCCCAGCTCACCGCCTGAATCCCCGCCACGTTCCGGTGCGCCGGAACCGGCAGTGTGCGCAAGGTGCGACCGCCGGCGTCCGAGATCCGAAGCTGGAGGTTCGGCACCGGCCGCTTCAGGTGGAACTGGATTACGGCTTCCGTCGGCGGGTTCTCGCCCACGAAGTACTGGTGCCCCCAGAACTCCTCGTTGCGATCATCCTTCGACTTCCACTGGAGCGCAGTCGGAATCGAGAAAAGTCTGGCGTCCGCCGATGCTGACTGGATCGCGGTGTATTCCTGGATCGGCGAGAGGTCGTCGAGAATCCAGAGGGCGCGGCCGTGAGTCGCCACGATCATCGCGTTTTCGCGCGGATGCAGCGTTATCTCATCGACGCGGACGGTGGGCATGTTGGCCTTGAGCCTGCGCCAGCTGCGGCCGCGATCCAGCGTCAGGAAGATCCCCGTCTCCGTGCCGAGGTAGAGCACGTCGGGGTTCTTCAGGTCCTCGGTGAGGGTGCGCACCGTCTCGCCACCGAGGTTTCCGACGATCGACCGGAAGGTCGCACCGAAGTCGGTGCTGACCCAGACGTACGGGTTGTAGTCGTTCTCGCGGTAGTTGCCGACTACGACGTACACGGTCCCGGCATCGAAGCGCGACGGCACGACTTCGGAGACGTACGCGCCCCTCGGAAAGCCGGGGATCCTGTCGGTGATGCGCTGCCATGTCCGCCCGTTGTCACGCGAGACGCTCACCACGCCATCATCGGTGCCTGCGTAGTACACGCCCGGCTGCTTCTCGGACTCGCCGAGCGTCACGATCGCGGGCCATTGGGAGATTCCGTCGTTGCGCGCGATGTTGATGTCGGTGTTGCGCAGCCCCATGGTGACGATGCTGTCGCGAGCGACGTTGGTCGTCAGGTCCGGGCTGATCACCGTCCACGAGTCGCCGCGGTCGGTGGAGCGGAAGACGCGGTTCGCGGCCGCGAGCAACACTCCCGGATCGTTCGGCGAGAGCATCAGCGGGGCGTCCCAGTGGAAGCGGAAGCTCTCTCCCTGGGCGGGTGCAGGCGTCACGTTGGCCGGGGTGGGGCGGATGTTCTTCGACTCGCCGGTGACCTTGTTGCGGCGGATCATGTTGCCGTTCTGCGACTCGGTGTAGATGATCCGCGGGTCGCGCAGGTCGGGCACCGCCACGAAGCCGTCGCCGCCCTGTATCTGGAACCAGTCGTAGTTCATGATGCCGCGATTGTGACGCGACGCGCTGGGCCCGCACCAGTTGTAGTTGTCCTGCATTCCGCCGCAGACGTTGTACGGCGTCTCCATGTCGTAGCTCACGTGGTAGAACAGCCCGACGGGAAGATTCGGGATGAACGTCCATGTCCTGCTCATGTCGTACGACTTGGCGAGTCCCCCATCGCTGCCGATCAGGATGTGAGCCGGGTTCGCCGGATCGATCCAGATCGCGTGGACGTCATCGTGGGTGGACTGCGCAGCATCCGTCTCCATCGTCTGCCCGCCGTCGACGCTCATGTGCAGGCCGACGCCGCCCATGTACACGCGGTCGGGGCTGTTGGGATCGATGCGGACCTTGCTGAAGTACATCGGTCGCGGGTTGGCGGTGTTCACCCGGCGCCAGCTTCCCCCGCCATCGTCGGAGCGGTACAGCCCCGTCACGCTCGTCGTGTCGCCGCCGCCCACGTTGGGCCCCTCGATGGACGCGTACACCGTGTTCGCGCCTCTCCGGAAGACATCGATCGCGATGCGCCCGAGCGGACCGGAAGGGAGTCCTCCGCCCGCGAGCTTCGTCCAGGTCTCGCCTGCATCGGTGGACTTCCAGATGGCGCTGCCGGGACCGCCGCCGTTCATGCAGCAGGTGGTGCGGCGCCGCTGATAGGTCGATGCATACATGATCCGTGGATCGCTCGCCGCGAACACCAGCTCGTTCGCGCCCGTCTCGGCGTCGACCCGCAGCACCTGCCTCCAGGTGCGGCCGCCATCGGTGGTCTTGTAGACGCCCCGGTCTCCCCCGGGCCCGAACAACGGGCCCGTCGCGGCGACGAACACGATGTCGTTGTTCGCGGGATCGATGAGGATGCGGTTGATGTGACGCGACTCCCGCAGTCCCATGTGCTGGAAGGTTTTCCCGCCGTCCGTGGACTTGTACACTCCGTCGCCCCACGACGTGCTCTGGCGGTTGTTCGACTCGCCCGTACCTACCCACACGAGGTCGGGATTCCGCTGGGAGATGTCGACGTCGCCGATCGAGATGAGTCCCTGATCCTGGAAGAGCGGCGTGAACAGCGCGCCGTTGCTCGTGGTCTTCCAGAGACCGCCGTGCGCCGTGCCCACATAGTAGACCGCCGGATTCGCCTCGTGGACGGCGATGTCGGAGATGCGCCCCGACATCGTCGCGGGGCCGATCGACCGGAAGTGGAGTCGGTCGAACTCGGTTGCCACCGGTGCGGAGGAGGGTGCCTGGCCGGAGAGTGGCTGGGCAACGATCAGGGCGGCGGCAAGGGTGACGACACGCATGTTGATTGTCATTAGGGCTCCAAAAGGCGATCGGGATACTGCGTACCTGGTACTGCGTACGTCTCCGGCACTGCGTACTGCGCACGTACTTCGTACTTGGTACTGCGTACGTCTCCGGCACTGCGTACTGCGCACGCACTTCGTACCCAGTACTGCGTACGGCTCCTGCACTGCGTACTGCGCACGCACTTCGTACTCCGTGCTGCGTACCTGACTGCGTAGCGAGTACTGCGTGCGTCCTGCATCGAGTACGGGTTACGCCGGCGGCGGAGCCGCCCTGTCCGTTCCGCCCTTCAGGTATCCCTGTGCGAAGTACGCAGTTCGTGCGGAGTACGCAGTGCCCGAAGCGTACGTAGTACCAGGTACGCAGTTCGTGCGAAGTACGCAGTGCCCGAAGCGTACGCAGTACCAGGTACGCAGTTGGCAGAGCAATCCGTACGATACCAGTTCTGGACGATACTAGTTCTGGCCGAGGGGATTGGCGATGGCCCTCCACGGGATTACGATCGAACCGTGGCATCCGTTGCCTCATGGCGGTAGGATGGTCAGGCCCGCGGGCCTCGGAAAACGTGCTTCCTGACCGTGACACCATGAGATTTACCCTTGCCATCGCCGCTCTCGCGCTCTGCTCCGCGCACGTCGCCGCACAGCAGACGGCCGGCCTCAATGCCGCCACGCGCGCGCTCCAGCAGCTCCAGGAGGACTACTGGCAGTGGCGCCTGCGTGAGTTTCCCGAGGGCTCCACCTGGCTCGGCGACAAGCGCTACAACGATCGCCTCACCGATCTCTCCGCCGCGGCGATCGAGCGGCGCAAGGCCGAGATCCGTCGGATGCGGGACCGGGCCCACGCCATCGAGGAGACCGGACTGTCCGGCCAAGACGCGCTCTCCCACACCCTGCTGCGGTGGGAGCTCGACCTCTCCGTCGAGGGTCAGCGCTTTCCCACTGAGGTGATGCTCCTCGACCAGCTCGACGGGCCGCAGCTTGCCTTCCCCCAGCTCGCATCCATCTCACCCTTCGGGAACGCCGAGGACTATCGTGCCTACCTCGCGCGACTGGCCGCATACCCGCGCTATCTCGAGCAGGTTACGGCGCTGCTGAGGTCGGGGATGGTCCGCGGCTGGGTGCAGCCCAGTGGCCCCCTGCGCGGCGTTCCTGATCAGATCGAGGGTCAGCTCGTCGGCGACCCGTTGAAGAGTCCCCTTTACGCCCCCTTCGAGAGAATCCCCGCGTCGATCTCCACCCCGGAGCGCGCGCGGCTCCAGGCGGCGGGCCGCGAGGCCATCGAGCGTGGGATCTTCCCGGCGCTCACGGCCTTCCGCGACTTCGTCCGCGACAGCTACCTGCCCGCTGGCACGCGGGCGATCGGCGCGACGACCCTGCCCGACGGCAGGGAGTACTACGCATTCGCGATACGTCAGAACACCACGACTGCACTCAGCGCGGACTCGATTCACCGGATCGGACTCAGCGAGGTGGCGCGGATCAGGGCCGGGATGGATTCGGTGGTGAAGCGCGTGGAGTTCGGGGGCTCCTTCCAGGACTTTCTCGTTTTTCTGCGAACCGATCCCCGATTCTACTACACGAACCCGGAGGACCTGCTCACCGGCTACCGCGACATCTCCAAGCGTGCCGACGCGGAGCTTCCGAAGCTGTTCGCCGAGCTGCCGCGCAACTCGTATGGCGTGAAGGCATTCCCCGACTACGAGGCGCCGAGCCAGACTACGGCGCGCTATTACCCTGGTGCGGAGGATGGCTCGCGATCGGGAACGTTCATGGCGAACCTGTACCGCCTCGACATGCGCCCGAAGTACGAGATGGAGGCGCTGACGCTGCACGAGGCCGTGCCCGGCCATCACCTCCAGATCTCGCGCGCCCAGGAGCTGCGCGGCCTTCCGGATTTCCGTCGCAACGCCGGATACACCGCGTTCGTCGAGGGCTGGGGTCTTTATGCGGAGAGCCTGGGCTCCGAGATGGGGTTCTATGCCGATCCGTACTCGAAGTTCGGCCAGCTCACCTACGAGATGTGGCGCGCGTGCCGGCTCGTGGTGGACACCGGCATGCATCACCTGGGATGGACGCGCCAGCAGGCGATCGACTTCATGAAGGCGAACACGGCGAAGTCGGAGCAGGACATTGCGGTCGAGATCGACCGTTACATCGTGTGGCCCGGGCAGGCGCTCGCCTACAAGCTCGGCGAGCTCAAGATCAGGGAGCTGCGCGCGCGTGCGGAGCGTGAGCTCGGTCCGCGATTCGACATCCGCGCCTTTCACAATGCCATCCTCGACAACGGCGCGCTGCCGCTGGAGGTGCTCGATCGCGAGATCGACCGGTGGATCCGCGAACGAAAGGCGGCGATGTAGCTTTCGCGCATGTACGCGACGTGCATCTACTGCCAGCACGCCCTTGGCGCCAACGATCGGATAGAGCACTTCCAGACGGGGCGAAAGCTCGCCTTCGATCCGGCCAAGGGGCGGCTCTGGGTTGTCTGTCCTTCGTGCGGCCAGTGGAACCTCACGCCCTTCGAGGAGCGCTGGGAGGCGATCGAGGAGTGCGAGAAGCTCTTTCGCGTCACTCCGCGCCGCGCATCGACGGATGAGATCACGATAGCGACCATCCCGAAGTCGATCGACCTGGTTCGCGTCGGTCGGCCGCATCGTCCGGAGTTCGCCGCGTGGCGTTACGGGGAGCGGCTGCTGAAGCGGCGGCGCGCGGTGCGCTGGGCGACCGGCGGCGCTGGAGTATTGGGAGCAGCCGGATTTGCAGGGGTCACTCTCGCTTCGGGGCCGGTCGCCCTCGCCTCACTCGCCGTCGCGCCGGTGCTCGCGGTGTATTTCGGTGTGCTGACTGCCTTCGCGCCAGCGGCGGTGGTGAAGAGCAATCTGCGCCGCGTACTTCAAACCGCCGGTGTGGAGGTCACGCGGATGGAGGTGCTGCACTCGAACACTCAGCTCGAGCTCGCGCGCGCCGCGAACGCCGAAGGATGGCGCCTGCGAGTCTCGCTCGCATCGCGGGAGATCGACATCGAGGGCAGTCGGGCCTTCCGCGTACTCGGCAGCATGCTACCGCGCATCTCGATCTACGGCGCGAGCCGCCGCGATGTCGACTCCGCCGTGTCACTGCTCGACAGCGCGGTCGATCCAGCGAAGCACGTCGGCCAGACCGTCGACAGGATCTGCCGCTCCGGCTACGCGATGTCGGACCTCGGCTCGATCCCGATGAGCCTTCGCCTCAGCCTCGAGATGGCGTCGCAGGAGGAATCGGAGCGTCGCGCGCTGGAAGGCGAGCTGGCCGAGCTCGAAGCAACGTGGCGTCGCGCCGAGGAGATCGCGGCGATTGCGGATGACCTGCTTCTGCCGGCATCCGTCGCCGCGTTCGTCGAGCGGCACCGGCCGAAGCGCTAGTCCGAGCGAGCGCGAGCCGCGTCGGTTCGGCGTCAGCGAATCGGGTCGACCGGAATCCCTGGTGATGGGCTGTTCGGTGGAAGATCCACTTCGCGCACCGGGGGCCCGGGGTCGTGCCAGGGACCGGGGTCGACGGAGGGGCGGCGCTCGGGCTCGCGGTCGGGGGGTTCAGAGGGGCCTGGCCGCTCGGTTGCGAAGGAATTCATCTGCGGGATCCGCTGGAGTAGTTGTGGCGATGCATGCAGTCATGCCTTGCAGGAATCGCGCGAGCGCGACTCTTCATGTGCAACTTCGGCGACGGCAAGCGTCGCAGGATCATGACATGCCTCCACTCCCAGGCCCGGACGGTGTCGCGTCCCTCCGTGGTCGCCGCGTTGTTCCTTCTGTCCACCGCCGCGTGCGCAGTCGGCCGAACGTCATCCGTAGGAGACCCCGTTTCCGAGCGAACGGGCGCGGTCCCCTCTTCCACCGATACTCCCGCGACTGGTCAGGGTTTCGGCGGGCGAATGCTCGTCCGTCGAGCGTCGATGCAGCTCGAGGTCGAGAGTCCCGTCGGGATCTCGACGCGCGTGGGCGATGTCGCCGCCCGGCTCGGCGGATACGTCGAGCGGTCGAGGGAATCTTCGGGGGGCGGCGTCGAGATGACCGTTCGCGTTCCCGAGCCGAGTCTCGAGCAGGCGATGGAGTCGGTCGCACAACTCGGTCGCGTCACCAAACGAGACATCAGCGCCGACGATGTCACGGAGAGTGTCGTCGATCTCACAGCCCGGGTTGGAACGCTGCGTGCGGTCCGCGACAGGTTGCGCGCGCTGCTGGAGCGCGCCGGTTCCATCAACGAGATCATGAACGTCGAGCGCGAGCTCGCGCGGGTCCAGAGTGATCTCGACAGCCTGGAGAGGCGGCTCGAGTATCTGCGCGGCACGGCGTCGCTGGCCGAGCTCAATGTCGGTGCTGCCCGCGAGCGCGTCCTCGGCCCGGTCGCGGCGGTAATCGTCGGCGCAGGGCGACTTCTGGAGAAACTGTTCATCTGGCGCTAGGTCTGCCACGCATTGCGTCGGTCTCTGCACAGGCGTATCGTCTCGATGCCGGTGCATCGATCGATGTCGCCGGCATCGACTATCACCGTGCGCATGCCGACATGGCGAACGAGCCCGTACTTTCCGGCGAGCAGGCCGACCATCAGCGCGCGAAGGTGATCGAGGCGCTCACCGAGCATTTCGCGCAGGATCGACTTACGATGGAGGAGCTGGAGCTTCGGCTCGACAAGGTGTACGCCGCGTCCACGTCATCGGCGCTGGGCGCGCTGCTCGCCGATCTTCCTCCGCTCGCTCCCGCGGTAGTGGATGCCGGCGCTGCGGCCGTGACGGCGCCTGCGCCCGGTGCCGGCACGTCGAAGACACTCGTCGCGTTCATGAGCGGAGTCGTCCGGCGCGGTCAGTGGACCGTTCCCCGGACTGTTCACGCCATCGCGTTCATGGGTGGCGTGGAGATCGATCTGCGAGGCGCCCGGCTCACGTCGGCCGTGACGGAGATCCGGGTGCTCGCGATAATGGGGGGCGTGGAGGTCACGGTGCCGCCCGGTGTTCGTGTCGAGAGCGACGGCTTCGCGATCATGGGCGGCTTCGAGGATCAGCTCGAGAGCGCGGCGTCGAGCGATCCGAACGCGCCGCTCGTGCGGCTGACGGGGTTCGCGTTGATGGGGGGCGTGGAGGTGAAGGTCGTCGGGGCGGAGGTCCAGCCGCGATAGCGCGAGGGGTGCGCCCGCGACTGCGCCCGTCGCGACCCGTTATCGAGCGGGACCACCGAGCTCCTTGCGAAAGAACACTTCGTCGACGCCTCCATCGTTGATGGCTTCGAGACGTCCGCATTCGGCGAATCCCACGTGCCAGTGCCACATCTGCGGTTCGCGCTCATCGGCTTGCGAAGAGCTCAGCAGAACGCGATGTCCCGCCGCATGGAGCTCCCTTTCCAGGAATCGGAGCAACGCGCGCCCTACACCCTGATGTCGTGAGTCAGGCAGAACACGGATGAGAGTCATGTAGGGCAGCTTCGACCAGAGGTACTCGATTCTCGCGTAGCCCACCCGGACGGACTGGCGTTCGGCGACGATCACCTCTCGCGCCTCGATCTTCCGAACGATCGTGGCAGCGGGGATGTACCCATCCTGACTCACGAAGTCGAGATCGCTCGGGTTGGCGTAGCGAACACGGAGCTCAGGCACCATCCTGCCACCAGAACCACAACTGGTGATCGTCCTCCTCACCGATGGCGTAGTCTCCCCGCCGCTCCCGGATGTCCTGCACGCCCCCCGCGATGCTCTCGACCTGCACCGGTGACAGCTCCGTGCGCACCCGGTCCCTGATCACCGCGAAGTGAAGTCGCTCCGGTGGAAACCGCGGATCGACTATCAGCTCCCAGTGACGGTAGGCGTTGACGGCCGTATCGCGCTCGCTTGGGATCGCAAGCACAGCGGGCGTCACGGGGTCCAGCGCAACGTTCGCGATCTGGGGGGTGCGCGTCTTCGCGAGAGTGACGAGCAGGGCAAGGAGCTGGTCGCAACCGGGCTGGTCCGCGCTCAGATGAAAGCCCGGGTAGGCGCGCGCGCGCTCGCCGTACTGCCAGAGACAGATTAGTCCCGCCATTTCAAGGATGCTCGTCGGTGGTCGTATCCACGTGACCTGTGATCGGCAACGGAAAACTTCAAACCTTTCCACCGTGATCGAAAGGGGCCTGACGACCGCACGCCCGGCACCGCGCTTGCCCATTGAGAGCCGTATGAACCCGACCTCCTCGCGGCGCGCGCTCTCCATGCGCACATGGCCACGCCCGCAGCGCGCCATGCGACTCGCCTTCACGAGCTTCGCCCTGCTCGCCCTGTTGAATCTCGGCTGCCGTGGGGATGGCGGGGGCGCCGTGGGACCGGCGCCGAGCATCGCCGGCAACTGGAGCGGTACTGCCTACGCGTACACCGTGCGCTTCGACGCCACCTTCACGCAGGCGGGAGAGTCAGTTGGCGGAAGCGGGCGTTTCTCCAGTCCGATCGCCTCCGGCGACTTCACTGTGACGGGAACGCTGGTGGGCGCCGAAGTGGACCTCGTGCTCCACTCGGCCGAGCTGGGTGCGACGGCGTTCCGTGGTCGGTTCACCGCAGCGGATCGCATAAAGGGCACGTTCGACCCCTCGGGCACGTACGAGTCGGACCTGACGCTCGACCG
>JBGTMW010000375.1:0-4521 GCA_041743365.1 Gemmatimonadaceae bacterium | reverse complement strand
GCGCGCGCGTCTGCTCGCCGGCGTCCCTGAAGCGAGGGCCGAGCGGAATGCGGAGCAGCAGGCGCGATGGCTGCTCGCTTACCTGCTGGACTGGCACCGGCGCGAGGCGAAGCAGGGTTGGTGGGAGTACTTCCGGCTGTGCAAGCTGCCGGAGGAGGATCTGCTCGACGAGCAGGAAGCGGTGGCCGGTCTCGAGCTCGTCGAGCGGGTCGACGTCGTGGTAAACAGGAAGACCCAAAGGCCAACCGGTACTGTCGTCGATCGCTATCGATATCCCACCCAGGAGATGGAGATCGGGGAGAACGACGACCTCAAGCTCCAGGACGAAAGCCGCTTCGGAAAGGTCGTGGCTGTCGACCGCGCGGCGCGAACGATCGACGTGCGCAAGGGAAGGGATCAGGCGGAGAATCATCCCCGCGCGGTGTTCGCGCACAGGTTCATCGGAACCGAGGAGCAGGAGAAGGCGCTTCTCGCGCTCGGCGAGAGTGTCGTCGATTCAGACTTCCCGAATGGCGCCGGCGTTTCCAACGCGGCTGCGCGCGAGCTTCTCCTGCGGCGACCGCCTCGGCTTCGATCGGGCGCCTTCGAGCAGCGCCCGGATGAGACGGCATCGGCCTTTGCGACGCGAATTGCGGGCGGTCTCGATGCGACCGTGCTGGCGATCCAGGGTCCGCCGGGCGCCGGGAAGACGTATACGGGCGCGCGGATGATCTGCAATCTCGTGAAGCAGGGGAAGCGCGTCGGCGTGACAGGACCGAGCCACAAGGTGATCCGTCTCCTGCTGCATGGAGTTCTCGCCGCGGCGAAGGAACTGGACATGCCGGTGCGGGCCGCGCAGAAGATCGGGGTCGATGATGAGATCGATCCCGCGTCGCCCGTGCGGGAGCTGAAGGACAACCCCGCAACACTCGCGGCGCTCCGCGGCGAGGTCGATGTACTGGGTGGCACGTCGTGGCTCTGGGCGCGGGACGATTTCGCGCGATCCGTCGACGTCCTCTTCGTGGACGAGGCCGGGCAGATGTCGCTCGCCAACGCTCTCGCCGTCTCCGCCGCCGCGGGGAGCATCGTCCTCCTCGGCGACCCACAGCAGCTCGACCAGCCGAAGAAGGGAAGTCACCCTGAGGGCGTCGGCGCCTCCGCGCTCGAGCACATTCTCGACGATCATCGGACGATCCCGCCGGAACGCGGAATCTTTCTCGACATCACATGGCGGCTGTGCCCGGACATCTGCACGTTCACGTCGGAGCTCTTCTACGAGAGCCGGCTGGATCCGAAGGAAGGACTCGAGCGGCAGGGTCTTGCAGGCGCCGACGGGATCACCGGCAGCGGACTCTGGGTGGTCGACGTCGAGCATGATGGCAACCGCAACTCATCGAACGAGGAGGTGGAGGCGATCGCCGACCTGTTCGCGCAACTCACCGCGCCGGGCTCGCGATGGGTGGACAAGGAGGGCATCGCGAGGCCGATGACCGTCGCGGATGTGCTCATCGTCGCGCCCTACAACGCGCATGTGACGCGACTCATCGAGCGGCTCGGACCCGCGGCGCGCGTCGGCACGGTGGACAAGTTCCAGGGGCAGGAGGCGCCGGTGGTGATCTACTCGATGGCCACATCGCGGCCCGAGGATGCACCGCGCGGGATGGAGTTCCTGTACAGCCTGAACCGGCTGAACGTCGCGACGTCGCGAGCGCGCTGCGCGGCGATCATCGTGGCGAGCCGGAGGCTGTACGAGCCGGAGTGCCGGACCCCGCGGCAGATGAAGCTGGCGAATGCGCTGTGCCGGTACCGGGAGCTCGCGCGGGTTTCGGCATCGGTACCCCCGGCGGGTACTTGACAGCCGTCAGATGTTTTCCCATTGATACCGGCGGCCGTACAGCCCCCGCAGGCTTCGGTCGGTTCGTTCGTACCCTCTCCCCGGAGTAACCGAATGGTTCGGATTCGCGCGGCCCTCATCGGCGGCATCGCAGCTGGCGCTGTGGCGTGCTCGCAGGATTCACAGGCTCCACTAGCGCCAACCGACGCATCGCTGAGCGTTGCCGCCAGCGCTGTCGCCGACCAGTACATCGTTGTGTTCAATGATGGCGTGCGCGATCCGCGTGGGCTGGCACAGAGCCTTGCTCGCGCGCACGGCGGTTCGATTCGGTTCACCTACGAGCACGCGATCAAGGGGTTCGCCGCGCAGCTTCCGGCCGCGGGCGCGGCAGCGATCGCGCGGAATCCGAATGTGGCGCTGGTCGAGGCTGACCAGGTCATGCATGCGTGGGATACTCAGAGCAACGCGACATGGGGACTCGACCGGGTCGACCAGCGCGACCGCCCGCTGAGCGGGAGCTACACCTACAACGCCACGGGCGCGGGCGTGACAGTGTACATCATCGATACCGGCATCCTCACGGGGCATTCCGATTTCGGTGGCCGAGCCTCGATCGGCCACGATGCGCTGGGCGGCAACGGGCAGGATTGCAACGGCCACGGCACGCACGTGGCCGGAACCGTCGGCGGCACGAAGTGGGGCGTCGCGAAGGGCGTCAGCCTCGTGGCGGTTCGGGTGCTGGACTGCAACGGCAGCGGCACGACGTCAGGGGTGATCGCCGGTGTGGAGTGGGTCACTGCCAACCACAGCGCGCGCGCCGCGGCGAACATGAGTCTCGGCGGCGGTGCGTCGTCGGCGCTCGACCAGGCGGTGACCAACTCGATCGATGCCGGCGTGAGCTACGCGGTCGCGTCGGGCAACGGCGATTTCCTCGGCAGGCCGCAGAACGCGTGCAACTACTCGCCGGCGCGGGTTCCGAAGGCAATGACCATCGGCGCCACCGACAGCAACGACCAGGAAGCCTCGTGGTCCAACTACGGAAGCTGCGTGGACATGCTCGCCCCGGGGGTGAGCATCACCTCGGCGTGGAGCGATGGAGCCACGAAGACCATTAGCGGCACCTCGATGGCGACACCGCACATCGCCGGCGCCATGGCGCTCATACTCGAGGGCGCCGACGCATCGCCCGCCTCCGTCGAAACGGCGCTCGAGAGCAATGCGTCCACCGCCAAGATCGGTGGAATGACGAGTACCGCGACTCCGAATCTCCTGCTCTACACCCTGGCATTCGGCGGCGGTGGGGGCGGAGAGCCGCCTTCGGGTGGCATCGTCCTTTCGGCCACGGGCTACAAGGTGCAGGGACGCCAGCATGCCGACCTGACGTGGAGCGGCGCAACGTCCAGCAGCGTCGACGTATTCCGGAACAACGTGAAGATCACGACGACGGCGAACAACGGCGCGTACACGGATGCCATCGGCCAGCGCGGTGGCGGAAGCTACACGTACAGGATCTGCGAGGCCGGGTCGAGTGTCTGCTCGAACCAGGTGACGGTGTCGTTCTAGTCCGGCGTCACCGGTGCAACGAGGAATGCCGCGCTCTCTGGGAGCGCGGCATTCTTTGCATCGTGGAGTAGTGCCGCCGCGCGACTTCTCGATCCGTCACGATCCGCGAGGCCCGCGAGGACGCGGAATGGGTGGCTCCCACCCACCGACGCCCGGAATCCCTGTAGCGGGTCGTCGTCTGAAGTCGCGGGGCACCCAGGTAACGTGAAGGGTGATGTCTCCGAAGATTCGCGAAGTGAAGCGCACGAGCTGCTCGAGTGACAGCCGTTCGAGGCGATGGTTGCGGAGGTCGGACACACGCGGTTGGTCAGTCCCCAGCATCTCTGCGACGTCGACCTGGGCCCAGCCGTCGAGCCGCTCCACGAGGATCCGGGCGAGGTCAGCCTTCAGTGCAGGGATCGGATCGGCACGGGGCATCCTGGGCGACTCCTCCGGCCGCCGGTACACTGGCGCCTGGCGGGGAAACATGGGTCGGCGAAATGACTCACTTTCAGTTGGCATATGGTAGCCTCGCACGGTACGCCGTGTATTACCGTATGGTCGCTGCTCGAATCAATCGATCGCGATCGGGTTCGTCGCACGCGTTCGGATGGGTGCGAGATCGACGCGAGATAAATCCGACGCGAGATACATCCGACGCGAGATACATCCGACGCGAGATGCATCCGACGCGCGTGAGTGCCCCGCGCAATGAGACCCCTTTTTTGCCTACGGTATGGCAGTTCTGCCATACAGTAGACAGCGGTGTACCCGAACCGAGATCGGGGTGCATCTCTCGGCTGACTTCGACCCAAACGGGCCTTGTCAGTTAGGAGGAAAGGGGTAGTGCACCGTCGGCGGCCCGTTCGATCGCCCGGATAAGCCCCCACCCGTCGCTGCCCGCCCGCGGGCCGTCAAACAGCCAGAACTGCCATTAGGGTGGCACCGGCGACACCAGAACTGCCATCCGCGTGGCACTGGCGCCGCCAGCACTGTGCACCGGCAACCCCTCGGCAAGCCCCGGGCGCGTCGATTCCCGAGTACTGGATGATCGACGGAGAGGCGCGGATGATCCGTGTCGTTCGAGCGGATCGTAACGATCACGAGGTCTCCACACAGCTGATGTGGCATCCGGCGCGAGCGTCCACGCCCTTCACGCTCGACGT
>JBGTMW010000374.1:0-1652 GCA_041743365.1 Gemmatimonadaceae bacterium | reverse complement strand
TACCTCTCGCGTACGCCGCGTCGCATGCGGCACTACCCACCTGATGCCAGTACCCTTGCTCGACCTCCGCGCTCAGCACGCCACCATCCGGGATGAAGTCGTCGGCGCCGTAATGGAGGTCGTGGACAGCCAGAAGTTCATCCTGGGCGAGCCTGTCGAGAGGCTGGAGCAGGCCGTCGCGGAGCTGTCCCGCACCGCCCACGCCATCGGCTGCGCCAACGGCACGGATGCGTTGCTCATCGCCATGCGCGCGCTGGACATCGGGGGCGGCGATGAGGTCATCACATCGCCGTACACCTTTTTCGCCACCGCCGGCACCATTCACAATGTCGGGGCCAGGCCGGTGTTCGTGGATGTCGACCCTGAGACGCTGAACATCAGTCCGGAGGCCGTTGCAAGGGCGATGACCTCGCGGACGCGTGCGATCATTCCTGTCGACCTGTTCGGGCAGATCGCACAGATCGAGCGGGTAGCAGCGGCGGCACCGGGAATACCCGTCATCGAGGACGCGGCGCAGTCGATCGGCGCACGGCGCCGGATCGATGGGAAGTG
This sequence comes from Gemmatimonadaceae bacterium, assembly GCA_041743365.1. Classification (GTDB taxonomy): domain Bacteria; phylum Gemmatimonadota; class Gemmatimonadetes; order Gemmatimonadales; family Gemmatimonadaceae; genus JANPKQ01. Next base: position 1,100 of record JBGTMW010000374.1, on the reverse strand, counting down.
GCGGATGGCAGGGGAGTGTGCGACGATCGGAACCTTCAGCTTTTTTCCATCGAAGAATCTCGGGGGCTATGGTGATGGCGGAATGATCGTCACCCAGGATGAAACGCTCGCCGGGCGCATGCGGCGCATCAGGGTGCACGGTGGCGCGCGTCAGTATTACCACGACGAGGTCGGCTACAACAGCCGCCTCGATGCGCTCCAGGCCGCCGTTCTGCTGGCGAAGCTCCCGCACCTCACCAAGTGGAGCGCCACGCGCCGCGAGAACGCCGCTTACTACGACCGGGCGCTCGCAGGCGTCGGCGACGTACGCACTCCCCGGATAGACCCCGACAACGAGAGCATTTACAACCAGTACACGATCCGAACCACTCGGCGCGATGCCCTCAAGGCGCACCTGACATCCCGGGGGATCGGCACGGCGATCTACTACCCGTTGCCGCTACATCTTCAGCCCTGCTTCGAGTACCTGGGCTACAGGAAGGGGAGCTGTCCCGAGTCGGAGCGGGCAGCAGCCGAAGCGCTCTCCCTCCCCGTGTTTCCCGAGCTCACCCGCACCCAGCTAGACGAGGTCGTCGAGGGCGTGCGGTCGTTCTACGAATCCTGATCGAAGGCCTGCTCAATGCTCACCGTTTTCTCGGCACCTGTACCTTCGCAAAGTGACAACAACATGAGGGACATCTTCCTCTCACGGATCAACGATCGCTCCGCCCGCGTGGTAGTGGTCGGCCTCGGTTACGTGGGCCTTCCACTCGCGCTGGAGTTTGCGCGCGCCGGGTTCAAGGTTGCGGGCTACGACGTGAACGACTCCGCCGTCCGGGCGCTGATGGACGGCCGTTCGCACATCCAGGACATTCCGGACGCCGAGCTCCGGCGGGAGCTGGACCGCGGAACCTTTCACGCTTCGTCGGACGAATCCGTCATGGCGGACGCCGATGCCATTCTGATCGCCGTACCGACGCCGCTGGTGAAGACCCGCGACCCGGACATGCGTTACGTGCTCGCGGCCGTCGATGCCGTGGCGCGGCACTGTCATCCGGGTCTGCTGACGGTTCTCGAGAGCACGACCTATCCCGGAACGACCCGTGAGCTCATGCAGCCCA
>JBGTMW010000373.1:0-4906 GCA_041743365.1 Gemmatimonadaceae bacterium | reverse complement strand
GAGCTGCGCGCGCTCTGCGAGGATGGCAGCTATCGCTGGGTCGAAACGAGGCCGGTGCTGGTGCCGGCCGAGGGGCGCGCCCCTCGCCGGATTCTCTGCGTGAGCCGCGACATAGAGCAGCGCCGCAAGGCAGAGGAAGCGCTACGCCGTTCCGAGGAGCGCTACCGTTCGCTGTTCCTCAAGGCCACGCACGGGATCTACCGATCGACACCCGACGGAACTCTCACGGACGTGAACCCGGCGCTCGCGCGCATGCTCGGCTATGACTCGGCGGCCGAGCTGGTGGGGGTGAACGTTGCGACGGTGATCTACCGCGAGCCTGCCGATCACGATGCCACGATCGCGCGGCTGGCCTCAGGCGAGGAGCGCGACGGAGCGGACGTGCGCTGGCTGATGAAGGATGGCACGCCGATAAGCATCCGCATCGCCATTCACGCAGTCGTGGACGAAGACGGACGACTCGAGGGCTATGAGGGCATCGCCGAGGATGTCACCGAGCGGCAGCGACATGACGAGCTGCTCCGGCGGAGCGAGCGGATGGCAAGCCTGGGAACCACGCTGGCCGGCGTGGCGCACGAGCTCAACAACCCTCTCGCGGCCATCGGCGGCTTCGCGCAGCTCATGCTTCGGGAGTCGACCGCCTCGGAGGAGGACCGGGCTGCGCTTCAGACGATTCATCACGAATCGAATCGCGCGGCCAAGATAGTTCGCGACCTGCTCACCTTCGCGCGCCGCGAGGAAGGTCAGCAGCGAGAGCGCATCGACCTGAACGACGTGATCGGATACCTGATGGCCACCCAGCGCTACGCGATGGAAACGCGGGGCATCGCGCGTGAGGTGCAACTGGCTCCCTCGCTCCCGCGGGTATTCGCGGAACGCACGCAGATCGAGCAGGTTGCGTTGAACCTTCTCGTCAACGCCCGACAGGCGCTCGAAGCCACGATCGACGCGCCGGCCGAGCTCGGGGAAGGGCCCCGGCAGCGGCAGCCTCGCATTGGCGTGCGGACATGGACGGAGGGGCGCCGCGTATTGATGGAGATCTCGGACAACGGCCCCGGAATTCCGGCAGCGGTTCTCACGCGAATCTGGGATCCGTTCTTCACGACGAAGCCCGAGGGCGAAGGCACGGGACTCGGGCTCGCCATGGTTCACGGAATCGTCACGAGCTACGACGGAACCATCGAGGTCCAGAGCGATGTCGGATCCGGCACTCGTTTCATCGTGTCGCTGCCGGCAGACACCAGCGTCGCCTCGCCGATCGAAACCGAGATCCGGGGGGAAATCGCGCCCCCTCGCGACCGGGCAGCCCGCCCCCTCGACATCCTCGTCGTGGACGACGAGCCGGCCATCAGGCGAGCGCTGACACGCTACTTCGCATCCCGCGGCCACGCCGTGGTGTCCGCTCGCGACGGTCCGGAGGCGGTCAAGCTGGCCCGGCAGTCCGCGTTCGACGTGGTGATCTGCGACCTGCGCATGCCGGGACTCGACGGCCACGAGGTGGTGCGGCAGATTCGTTCGCTGCCCGCTGGAGTCCGGACGAGGTGCATCATCATGAGCGGCGGCTCGCCCGAGTCGGTCGACGCGCTGCGACATGACACCGTGATGATCTCGGCGGTGATCGCCAAGCCTTACGACATCGAGGAGCTGAGGCGCGAGGTCGAAGGATAGACTCTGGCCTCCGAGGGGGCACCCTTCACCGGTGGGCGGCCCGTCCCGCGGCCAGCCTCCCCCCGGGGCCGCGTCTCGCATTCAGACTGTCCGTTTTTGGGAAACCGGGTTCCCGCCATCGACCAGCGCGGTCCTGAAACCAGGAGGGACCGTAACCGTAAGGCGTTGAAACACAACGAATTCCCATAATGACGAGCGCGGCACGGACCTTCCCTTGAGGGACGTCGAAGTCCGCCTCATCAACAATCCGGGACGAAATAAAATGGATATCCCTCGCCCTCCGGCGAAGAAGCACAAGAAGTACATATGGCCAGCCGTCGGCGTACTCGCTCTCGCAGCCGTGACCTACGGCGTGTCGAACCTCGAAAAGCGCGCCCCTACGGTGCCCCGCGCCCAGCTCTGGATCGACAGCGTGCGGCGCGGCGAACTCCTGCGGGAGGTCAGCGGCAACGGCACCCTGGTCCCAGAGAACATTCGCTGGATCTCCGCGGTCACCTCCGGCCGCGTCGAGCAGATACTCGTCCGGCCCGGCGCTACGGTGGAGGCGGGCACGGTTCTCATGATCCTCAGCAATCCCGACGTCCAGATGGAACAGCTGAATGCGCAGCGCCAGCTCAGCGCCGAAGAGGCGACGCTGGTAAACCTGCGCACGTCGCTCGAGACTCAGCGTCTGCAGCAGGAGGGAGCGGTCGCCTCGGCACGCGCGGCGTATCTCGAAGCGAAGCGGCAGGTGGAGATCAACGAGCAGCTCGCCAAAGGTCCCGACAAGCTCATCGCCCAGGCCGACGTGGATCGCGGCCGGGAGACGCTGGAGGATGCCGACACCCGCTACAACAATGCTCAGCAGCAGCTCGCCCTCATGACCGCGTCGATCCCGGGACAGCTGAGGGCGCAGCAGGAGCAGATCCAGCGCGCGAGGGCGATAGCGGAGTTTCAGCGTGTCCGGACAGCGTCGATGCACGTTACGGCGGGGGCAGCGGGGCAGTTGACGGAGCTGCCGCTCGAGATCGGACAGTGGGCCAACTCGGGCGCGACGATCGCCAAGGTCGTCGAGCCCGGGCGTCTGAAGGCCGTGCTTCGAATCCAGGAGACGCAGGCGAAGGATCTTGCCCTCGGGCAGACCGCACAGATCGACACCCGGAACGGGATCATCCCGGGCCGGATCGTCCGCATGGATCCGGCCTCACAGAACGGGATGGTGGCGGTCGATGTTGCCCTCGACGGGCCGCTGCCGCCCGGCGCACGTCCCGACCTGAGCGTGGACGGCCGCATCGAGATCGAGCGGCTCCCCGACGTCCTGTTCATGGGGCGTCCGACTATCGGCCAGGCGGGGAGCACCGTGGAGCTCTTCAGGCTGACCGCTGGCGGCAGTGAGGCCGAGCGGGTCAAGGTGACCTTCGGTCAGACGTCGGTCAATGCCGTTGTGATCACCGCGGGGCTCAACGTGGGCGACAAGGTCGTTCTGTCGGACATCCCGAACGTCGAAGGCCAGGACAGGATAAGGATCGAAGGCTGAACGAAACCCAGGGCTCGCGCATCCGTTCTGACGGTTGCTGGTGTCAAAGCTTGAAGCCGCCGGTTCGCCGGCCGCGCATACCCCCACCGACCAAACCCTCCACGCCGGGCAGGCACCCTCATGGATAACGGAATCAAGCCCCTGATCCACCTCGAGAACGTCAAGAAGGTCTTTTACACCGACGAGGTGGAGACGCACGCACTGTCGAACGTGCATCTGGACATCAATGCCGGTGAATACCTGGCGATCGCCGGTCCGTCCGGTGGTGGCAAGACGACGTTGCTGTCGATCCTGGGCCTGCTCGATACACCGACAGATGGGATCTATCTGCTCGACGGCAAGCCGGTGAGCGGCCTCACCGCGTCTCAGCGCGCCCACGTCCGCAACCGCCAGATCGGGTTCATTTTCCAGGCGTTCAACCTGATCGGCGATCTCACCGTGTTCGAGAACGTCGAGCTCCCCCTGACGTACCGGGACATGCCGAGCGCGGAGCGGAGGGAGCGCGTTCGCGCCGCCCTCGAGCGCGTGGGAATGGCGCACCGCGCCAACCATTATCCTTCGCAGCTATCGGGCGGTCAGCAGCAGCGCGTCGCCGTGGCGCGAGCGGTCGCGGGCGACCCGCTGATCCTTCTCGCCGACGAGCCGACTGGAAATCTCGACTCGACGAACGGCGAGGCGGTGATGGAGCTTCTCCGTGAGCTGCACGCCGGTGGCGCCACGATCTGCATGGTGACCCACGATCCGCGATATGCACGTCACGCCGATCGCTCGATTCATCTCTTCGATGGTCAGGTGGTGGACGAGAACGTGGCAGTGGTATAGCAACGTCTCACCCAGGGTCTCGAAGACATGGATACGTTGCGCCAGGATGTGCGGTACGCGCTGCGCTCCCTCCGCCGGCACGGGGGGTTCACCGCCGTAGTCGTTCTGACACTCGCTCTTGGTATCGGGGCGAATACGGCGATCTTCAGCGTCGTGGATGCGGCCATGCTCCGCTCCCTGCCCTTCCGGGAGCCGGAGCGGCTGATGCAGCTGTATCTCACGATTCCGCGTCCGGATGCCGCAGCGGTGGATTCGTTCGTATGGTCCTATCCGAAGTTCGCGGCGATGCGGTCGTCCCAGCGCGCGTTCGAGCACGTCGCCGCGTACAGCGAAGGCAGCGTCAGTCTCACCGGTACCGACTCGCCGGAGCGCCTGCTCGCCGAGTTCGTGTCGGGTCCGTACTTCGACCTGCTGGGGGTTGGCCTTCACCGCGGGCGCGGATTCGTCGCCGAGGAGGATTCCGCGGTCGGCGCTTACCCGGTGGGCGTTCTCGGGCACGCCCTCTGGCAGCGCCGTTTCGGTGGTGACGCGTCGATCATCGGCCGAACGGTGGAGATCAGCAAGCGGCCGATCACGATCGTCGGAATAGCACAGCCGGGATTCGATGGGTTGACTGGATCGGCTGAGGTGTGGATCCCGCTCGCCATGACACCGGTGTTTCTCTATCCCGGAGCCCTGGAGGAGCCGGGAAACCACTGGCTCGACGTCGTCGGCCGACTGGCGCCAGGATCGACTCCTGACGCCGGCGGGGCCGAGCTGGCCAGGCTGGCGCCCACAATAAACTCTGTCGGAGGAGCGCCCCCGTCCGGCGCGCTCTCCTGGGGCGCGACGGCCGAATCACTACGCGATGCGCGATCCGATGCCTTCCTGCGCCGCGCGATGCTCGTGCTGCTCGGCGCC
>JBGTMW010000372.1:0-6863 GCA_041743365.1 Gemmatimonadaceae bacterium | reverse complement strand
CGTGAACGGGCGCGCCGCGGCGGGGCCGTAGCGACGGTCGATAGTTCGGTCGATCAGCATGTAGAAGTCGCCCGCATCGACCTCGGTGTCCCAAACGCTCACCCAGACGATCCCCGTCCCGCGGCTCGAGCGCACGAGCGCGAAGCGATCGCCATCCCATCCGGCGGCGCCACTCAGCGCGGCCTGCTGATCGCGAAGGTGCTCGTAGAGGAAGAGGCGGCTGGTGAACTCGCCGACGGTGTTGTCGTGAAGTGTCGTGAGGCCGCGGAGCTCGGGAAGCGTGACCGCCGTGGGATGATCCGTCTGGCCGAGATAGAGCCTCGGATGGAGGATCTGCTCGGTGGATGCGGGCATCTGGTCGAAGGGTGTGCTCTTCTCGCTGCCCGCGCGGAAGGCGCGCATGAACTCGGCCCCGCTCAGGTACGGGAAGAGAAGCATCTCCTGCACCACGAGAGGCGCGGCGGCGAACACGGGCCACTTCGCGCGGCCGTCGCGGATCTCCTCCCGCACGCGGTCCCACCCTCCGGGCAGGCCGTCGGCGATGTCCGCGCCGAACATTATGCGCATCTGCTCGTAGGTCGCCTGTCCCTCGAGCACGGCCTGCGCAGCTGCCTGCCGGTCGTCATCACCGGTCGCGCGCATTATCGAATCCAGGTTCATGTACTGGTCCTGGAGCGCGTGAATGAGCTCGTGCGTGACCGTGATCCCCACGGCTTCCTCGGGGGTTCCCTCGACGATGTACAGGACCTTGGCGCGGGGATCGTAGTAGCCGCCGACCTGCTCTTCAAGAACGTCGAGCAGGAGACCGCGCAGCGACATCGTGTCGGGTATGAGCCCGAACCTCTTGAGCGCGGCTTCCTGGCTCGTCAGCTGTTCCCGGGCGATCGAGTCCTCGAGCTGACGTTCCAGATAGCTGCGCACCTCTTCCCTGGTGCGCACCTCGATGACGGGCGGCGTCCGGAATGGAAGCCCGATGGCCTCTTCGATCCGGGGCGTCACCTCGGCGACCTTCGCCCGATACACATCGATCTCCGGCGGCTCATCCCGGCACGCCATCATGGCGACGACGGCCACCGCAATGACACCGCTGCGAATCATGATATCGGCCACGTGACGCGCGCTCCCGAGGCCACAGCCACCACGCGCGCGACGTCGTTGCCGCGGACGACCACCCCCTCCTCGAGCAGCCGTCGGCCGAGCTCCGCTTCGAGCTCTGCGAGGCGCACGCTGTCGCCGACGCGCGATCCGTTCGACCGCGCTGGCTTCGGATCAGCGCCAAGCGGTTCCCGTGACGCGTCGGTCACCGGAGCCCCCACGAACATCGCCTCGAGCTCGGCGCCGAAACGTTCGATCGCCGCCGCGCTCCCCCGCGCAAAGCGGTCGAGCGTGTCGTCGTCCGGGAGATCGCGCTCCGACTCCGTCGCAGTGGACGTCGCGGCGGCTTCCGGTGCCTCCGAGCCGGCACGGCTCTTCCTGCGCAGCGTGGCTCTCCTTTCCTGGATCATCGCCTCGGTTTCGGTGGAGTACGTCGCCAGTGAGTGGGTGTGAGCACATGCCTCGTCGAGCGCATCGATTGCGCGGTCGGGACGGTGGCGGTCAGCCGGGTGCGCATCCGTGAGCTGTACTGCGGCAAGCAGGGCGTCGTCGGCTATCAGCACGTTGTGGTGACGCTCGAGGCGCTCCTTGCGCGCGCTCAGAATGTCCAGGGTGTCGTCGGCACTGAGTTCGCGCACCGAGATCTTCTGGAAGCGTCTCTCGAGGGCGGGATCGCCGCGAACCCACCGGTCGTACTCACTGTCGGTGGTCGCACCGATGACGCGAAACTCCCCGCGAACGAGCGCCGGCTTGAGCATGTTGGCCGCGTCCATCGCCACACCCATCGCGGTGCCCTGCCCGATGAGATTGTGCAGCTCGTCGATGAAGAGAATCACATCGGGCGCAGCCGACGTCTCGGCAACGAGCCCGCGAATCCTCTCCTCGTATTGTCCGCGATACGTAGTCCCCGCCAGCAGGGACATGTGATCGAGTGCGAGAAGCCGCGTGCCGCGAAGTCCCAGGGGAACGCCATCGCTCGCGATCCGCTGCGCGAGCCCCTCCGCTATCGCGGTCTTGCCCACTCCCGCAGGCCCGACCAGCGCGGGGTTGTTCTTGCCATGTCGGAGGAGGATGTCGATGACGCGGGAGATCTCTTCGGTGCGGCAGCGGATGGGCTCCAGTCGACCGTTCCGCGCATCGCTGGTCAGGTCGCGCGTGAACCTCGCGAGTACGTTGTCGTCCCTCGAAAACAGCATGCGCTATGCTCCACCGTCGAGTGCCTCAGACAGCGAGAATGACGTCGTTGTACCACCGCCAAAGGTCGCTTCCCCAAAGCAACGTCAGCATCGCGGCCGGCGCAAGGAAGACACCGAACGGCACCAGTGGCGGCTCGAAATCGACGTTCGCCCGACGGCTTCGCAGCCATCCGATCGGATAGACGATGAGCAGGAACGTCACCGCACCCAGCGCCGCGCCGAGGAACACGGTGAGCAGCGCGAAGTTCGGCCCGACAGCCGCGCCGACCATTGCCATGAGCGTCACGTCGCCGAATCCCATCGCTTCCTTCTTCAGCGCCACCTCACCGAGCCAGCCGACGATCGCGATCGCGCCCGCGCCCGCACACGCTCCGATCAACGCGTCCTGTGGACCGGCGAACAAACCATCATCACCGATGAACACCGCAACCATCGCGCTGACCAGGCCCCACACAAGGCCGAACACCGTGAAGCCGTCCGGAATCAGGTAGCGCCGCGCGTCGGTGACGGCGATCCCCAGGAGAATCGTTCCGAAGACCGCCACCCGGAGGGCAGTGAACGTGACCCCGAACGCGAAGAAGGAAGCCGCCCAGCCGAGCCCGACGACGAGCTCGATCGTCGGGTACAGCACCGAGATCGGCTCGCTGCACCCGCGGCAGCGACCCCTCAGCACGAGCCAGCTCAGGATCGGGATGTTGTCGTACCACTCGATCTGGAGCGCGCACTTCGGGCAGCGCGATCGCGGTGAAACCACCGACAGGTCATCGGGCCAGCGCGAGATGCAGACGTTGAGGAACGAGCCTATCAGCAGCCCGAAGACGAATGCGAAGATGGTCGGGGCGAGCGGCGTCATTGCCTCAGTGTGTAGAGGAGAATACCGGCGGCAACGGCGACGTTGAGGGATTCCACCGCTTCCGTGACCGGGAGCCCCACGAGATGGGTGCAGCGGTCACGCGCGTCGTCGCGCAGGCCGCTTCCCTCGTTTCCCACGACCACCGCCAACCTCGAAGGAGCGGTCGAGGCATCCGGGGGTGCGCCCTGCCCATCGGCACCCCACAGGGCGATCTCCCGGGATCGGAGGAACGGATCGAGCTCGGCCCAGGTACAACGGTGTGTGGGATGATGGAATTGCGCGCCCATTGCGCTACGGACGACCTTGGCGTTCCAGAGGTCAACCGTGCCGGGGAGCGCGATGGTCGCGTTGACGCCGAGCCCGGCTGCCGTACGCAGGATGGTTCCGACGTTGCCGGGATCCTGGACGGCGTCGAGGATCAGGAGCCTGGCGCCGGAGGACTGCGCCACCTCCATCAGCTCGTAATCCGGGATTTCGCCGATGGCGAGGACGCCCTGGGGTGACTCCGTTTGTGCGGCGCTGCCGAATTCGCGGTCCGTGACGGCCTTGACCTCCGCTGTCCGGTTGGCCAGCGCGCTCGCCAGGGCTGCCCCCCGCGGGGTCGCCGTCAGTTGCGGAGCGATCAGGGCGCCTCGAATGGCGAGCCGCGACCCTACGAGCTCCTCGACTGCCCGGATTCCTTCGGCGACGAACAGGTTCTCGCGATCGCGCGCTTTCCGGCGTCCGAGATCGCGGGCAAGTGTTAGAAGCTTCACGTCGTTCCGGCCGGCATGGGTGGAATAGGTCTTGCCCTTACGGCCGCAGCACCCTCTCTCGCGCAGGAGCACGAATGAGACGCTTTGTCACGGCCGCACTCGTCGCAGGATCCATCACCGCTTGCGGCGGGGTTTCGACCCAGCAGGAAGTACAGCTCGGGGCCGAGTACGCACAGCAGATCAATGCCGAGCTTCCGATAATCCGCGACCCGGCAATCAACCAGTACATCAGCGTGCTTGGCGACTCGATCGCGGGGCTCGCGGATGACCGCGGACTCGACTGGCACTTCTACGTCGTCGACAGTCCCGAGGTGAATGCCTTCGCCGTTCCCGGCGGCTACATCTACATCAACCGCGGTCTCGTGGAGCGGGCGCAGACGCTGTCGCAGGTGGCCGGCGTACTCGGCCACGAAATCGGCCATGTGACCGAGCGACACTCCGTGCAGCAGATGGAGAAGTCGCAACAGGCCAACCTCGGGCTCGGCCTGCTCTGCATCCTGACCCCGTCGGTCTGCCAGAGCCAGGTCGGTGGCGCCGCGATCCAGCTCGGCGCAGGGGCCCTGTTCGCCAGCTTCAGCCGCAGCGATGAGCTGGAGGCCGACAAGGTGGGCATCCAGAACATGATCCGGGCAGGGATCACGCCGGATGGCGTCCCCCAGATGTTCGAGATTCTTCTCGCCGAACGTGAGCGCTCGCCCGGTGCGGTGGACGCCTGGTTTGCCACGCACCCGACCGAAGAGAGCCGCATCGCCGAGGCCCGCGAGATCATAGCGAGTTACGATCCCCTGATTCTCCAGGGGCTGACTGCGGACTCGCAGAACTTCCAGGCGTTCAAGGCGCGCCTTCGCTCGCTGCCGCCCTCGCCCCCGCCGCGACGGCCGCCGGGACAATAGGCTGGCGGGGGACGCCCGGGCAACGGCCCGCTCAACCACTTCGCGTGATCGAGGCGGTCACGCTACTCGCGCGACCCAGTTGCGGACCAGATCGCGAAACCGTCCGCCCGCGCGGGCAGTTATCTCGAGCACGTCGGCGTGGGTCAGCGGGGCGCCCGTGCTGCCGCTTGCTGCGTTCGTGATGAAGCTGATCCCTGCCACTCGCATCCCGACGCTCCGCGCGACGATCACCTCCGGAACGGTAGACATGCCGACGGCGTCGGCGCCGAGACGCTGAAGCATCCGGACTTCCGCAGGCGTCTCGTAGGTCGGGCCCAGCAGCCCCGCGTAAACACCGTCGGCGAGCGAGACACCCACGTCGAGGGCCGCCCCGTGCAGCTCCGCCCTCAACGCGGCATCGTAGGGCTCCGACATGTCGGGGAATCTCTGATCGCCGGACACCACCGGGCCCGCGAGAGGGTTGGTCCACATCAGGTTGATGTGGTCATCGATGGCCATCAGGCTGCCGGGCTCGAAGAACCGATTCATGGCCCCGGCGGCATTGGACACGAAGAGCGTGCGGGCTCCGAGCGCGTGCGCGACGCGTATCGGAAACGCTGCGTCTTCGGCCGACCATCCTTCGTACATGTGAACGCGTCCGGCCAGAGCCAGCACCTCGACGCCGCCGAGTCGCCCCGCGACCAGCGCGCCGCTGTGTCCCGCCACCCGAGCGACTCGAAACCCGGGGATATCACCGAACGGAATCCTCACGGAATCCGCGATCTCATCGGCCAGGGCGCCCAGCCCGGATCCCAGGACCAGTGCAATGCGCGGCGCGAGCGCGCCAAGGCTCGGACGAAGCTCCTGTGCGACCGAGCTCGCGGAAGGCGATGGCGATACGATCATGCGTTCGCGGAGCCGCGCGTGCGATGTCGCTTCGCCATCGACGAAAAGCTCATCCGGGATTCCACTGGGGTTCAGGTCACAGCTTCGACAAGCGGGCAATCTCCCTCCGGGCCGAGTCCATCAGGACGAGACGGTCGGCGCGCGGAAGGAACGCGCTCTCGAAGCCGTTGAGCGCCAGGGCGCCGACCTCGGCGAGCGTGAAGCGCTGGCTGCGCATCGCGTGCTCGTACTCGTCGGTAAGGCTGGTTCCGCTCATGAGGCGATTGTCGGTGCTGAGTGAGACGTTGAGACCGCGATCGAAATACCGGCGCAAGGGGTGCATCTCGTAGGAGTCCACCGCCCGGGTCTGGACGTTGCTCGTGAGGCATATCTCGAGGCCGATCCGCCTGTCGTTCGCGTACTCCATCAGCGACTCGTCCTCGATCAGCCTGGTGGCGTGGCCGATCCTGTCCGCGCCGCACTGGTGGATCGCCGCGCGGATCGATGCGGGGCCATCGCCCTCACCCGCGTGGACGGTGCATGCGAGATCATGCGATCGCGCATATTCGAACGCAGCGGCATGCGCCCCGGCGGGATTTTCGCGCTCCGCACCGGCGAGATCGAAGGCGACCACGCCCCGGTGCCTGTACGCGACGGCGAGGTGCGCCAGGTCCATCGAGACGATTGGCGAGAGATGTCGAAGCGAGCAGATGATCACCCGGCCGACTATTCCATGGTCGGACTCGGCGCGGGCGAGCCCCCGCAGCACGGCGTCCACGGCGTCGGCCGTGGTCAACCCGCCGACGATGTTCAGGACCGGGGCGAAGCGCACTTCGATGTAGCGAACAGTCTCGCTGGCGGCATCCTCCGCGAGCTCATACGCGATGCGCTCCATGGCACCGCTCGTCTGCATCACTCCAAGAGTGATGTCGAACCGGCCAAGGTAGTCCTCCAGGTGACGGGCGTCATCCACGCGCATGTGCCGGCCGAGGCTCACCGCATCGGTCTCGGGCAGGGCGAGGCCGCATTCGGCGGCGAGCTCGAGCATCGTGGCGGGGCGCAGGGATCCGTCGAGGTGGCAGTGCAGCTCCGTCTTCGGCAGGCGTCGGAGGAGGTCTCGGGTGGCGGGCGTTCCCGAGCCGAAATCCTCCTCCTCGGCATCCGCTCGCGCGGTTGCGTTCGCACCCGCCGCCGCGCCGGCGGCGAC
>JBGTMW010000371.1:0-1725 GCA_041743365.1 Gemmatimonadaceae bacterium | reverse complement strand
CTGGCCGATGAGCCGACGGGCGAGCTGGATGCGAAGACGGGGGCGGATGTCATCGCGCTTCTCGAGCGGCTGAACGCGGACGGGACGACGATAGTCGTCGTGACTCACGATGAGGATCTCGCGCGTGCAGCGCATCGCGTGGTGCACATGCGCGATGGCGTCATCGTCGGGGACGACGCGCAGCGCACCTCTCCCGCGCGGACGGGACTGTGATCGGCCTGCTCGCCTTCCGGAATCTCTCGTATCGTCCGTGGCGGGCGGTGTTCCTGCTGGCTGGCTACGGTGTGGGCGTCGCCGTGATGATCGTGCTCCTGTCGATTGGCGAGGCGCTGCTCGCGCAGGCGCGCGACGAGCGGCTCGTCGGCGGCGGGGACATCACCGTGCTTCCCGAGGGAATCGACGTCGAGGTAATGAAGACGGGCGGGCTCGGCGGCCTGTTCTTCTCGATCGCGAACGCGGGATTCATCCAACGGCAGCTGCTGGGATCGCCGAGGCTCGGCGACGTCGTCCAGGCGGTGTCGCCTCAGATCGAGGGCAGGCTGCTGTACCTGCGTGCGGGCGGGGTGGAGTATCCGGTGAGGGCGATCGGCGAGATTCCGTCCGCAACGCGAGCAGTCGGCGCTGCGCCGGAGCTGGCGAGCGGAGCGTGGGGTGATGTCGACGCCGATCGTCGCTGGCTCGCTCCCACTCCCGCCGAGCTGCGACACGAGATCGATCGCTTTCACATTCCGCCGGCTGAGCTCGTGGATGCGCGAAGCTGGGGAGAATGGCACTACTTCAACGTGCTGTCGGACGACGGAATGCGTTGGGCCTTCGTGTCCTTCATCGTCGGTGGAGATGTGAGAGGGAGCGAGTGGGGCGGCCAGGTTCTCGGCACCATTCACGAGCAGGGCGGCAGCGTTCGTCGGTTCGTGGCGACGGTGCCAGCCGACTCGGTGCGGTTCTCGACGGAGGACGCCGACCTGCGGATCGGGGAATCGAGCGTGGAGGTCCTGCCCGATGGCCGATACGCCGTGCGAGCATCTGCGCGCGAACAGGGTGGGAGCTCCACGCTCACGGTGAATCTCGTGGTCTCGCCTGCGCCCGGCGCCTATTTCCCCCCGATCTCCCTGGGCAGCGGCGATTTCCTGTCCGGCTACGCGGTCCCGGCCCTGCGAGCCGATGCGACCGGAACGATCTGCATCGAGGGCCGGTGCGAGCAGTACGAGCGCGCGCAGTCGTACCACGATCACAACTGGGGAGTGTGGAGCGGAGTGACCTGGGAGTGGGGCGCGGCTCGCGCCGGAGAGTTCACGCTACTGTATGGTCGCGTGAATCCACCGGACCGTCTCGACTCGGCGTCGCCGCTCTTTCTCTTCCTGGTGGACTCGCTGGGCTTCAGGTCGCTTTTTCGCCCGGCTACGGTGACATACGCCGAGGGTCGCACGATAGTGGTGAACGGGCGCACGGTGCGCGTACCGGCGAGCGCGACGCTCTCGGATGCGCGCGGCTCGGATACCATTCACGTGGAGCTGGAGATCGAGGATGCCACCGGGACCGACATGCGACGGGCCGCGGTGGAACGCGGCGAAGCTGGCGCGTCGGCGCTCCTCGCGACGCCGTACTTCATCCAGATGAAGGGAGTCGCGCGACTGAGGGCGCGTGTAGGTGGCGAGCTGTTGTCGGGCGAGGGAAGGGGCTTCTTCGAAACCTACCGGTGAAAAGCGAGAGGTGCAGCCGCATGGC
>JBGTMW010000370.1:0-6671 GCA_041743365.1 Gemmatimonadaceae bacterium | reverse complement strand
GCAATATGTACGGCTCGGTAATGATTTCGAAGAGGAAGGGGTTTGTCACCGAGACCGAGCCGGTCAGCGTGACCACACCAGTCGCGCCAACTTGGTTGCTCTGGGCAGTAACGGGTCTGGGAGCGACGACCGCCGCGCTCCCGGCCCGGGTTGCCGTCCTCTCGGCGAGCTCCGCCCCGGACCTTCCGTCCAGAACGAGGCAGGCTCTGGAGCGGGCCGGCGTCACGGTCGGTGACATGGGCTCGGCAACGGCAGGTCGGCACACGGTCGTCACGCTCCGGACTTCCGAGGCTTCGGCGTCGGATCTCGAACGCGTGGCCACCGAGCTGGGAGCCGCGATCACCCTGCTGGATGAGACTTCAACGCGGCAGATGACAGCGTAATGGACCGTTCCGGAATCCTGACGACCCCGAGCCGAAACCCGATCACCGATGAGCGCCGGAGCCAGGCGCTCAACGAAGTGAATCGCACGGGAGCGATGGAGCGCGTCCTCGTCGAGTGGATGAAGACCTTCCTCGTCGCCGTCCTGCTCTTCTTCTTCGTCCGTGCCTTCTTCGTCGAGGCATTCAAGATCCCCAGTGGAAGCATGGAGCGGACACTGCTCGTCGGGGATTTCCTGCTCGTCAACAAGCTGATCTATGGCGCCGAGGTCCCCTTCACCGGCTACCGGCTGCCAGCGGTGAGGGCGCCGAAGCGGGGCGACGTGCTCGTCTTCCAGTATCCCAACGACCTCACCAAGAACTACGTCAAGCGCGTCGTCGGTCTGCCCGGCGATACCCTCGGGATGGCCGACGGCGTCCTCATGCTCAACGGCGGCGAGGTGAGCGAGGTTTACGTCCATCGCACCGAGCCCGAGTACGATCCATCGCAGGAGGAGTTCCGGTGGCAGCGGAACTTCCTCGTTCGTCCCGCAGAGGCGCGGATGGAGCATCCATCCCGTAACAACTGGGGTCCGTTGGTCGTCCCGGAGCAGAGCTACTTCGTCCTCGGTGACAACCGGGACAATTCGGCGGACAGTCGATATTGGGGCTTCGTTCCGGACTCGCTCGTCAGGGGACAGCCGCTGTTCGTGTACTTCAGCTATGCTCCTGATACCGCACACCGCTTCTCGTGGCTCACCAGGATCCGCTGGGAGCGGCTGGGCGAGAGCGTGAATTGAGCGAGGTCAGGCTCTACCGCACCGCAACTGCTCCGATTCGCCCCACGCGGCAGCGCCCGCCGCACGAAGGAGTCCCTGGTTCGATGGCCAGCACCACGAAGAAGAAGATTTCCTACGACGAAGGATCGCTGGACCAGTACCTTCGGGACATCAGTGCCTTTCCGCTGATCAACCGTGAGGAAGAGGTCCGTCTCGCCCAGCAGATCCGCGTTCACGATCAGGAGGCCCTCGACAAGCTGGTCCGGTCGAACCTCCGGTTCGTCGTCTCGGTGGCGAAGAAGTACCAGAACCAGGGCGTTTCGCTATCGGACCTGATCAACGAGGGCAACCTCGGCCTGATACGCGCAGCGCACAAGTTCGACGAGACGAAGGGAATCAAGTTCATCTCGTACGCGGTGTGGTGGATCCGTCAGGCGATCCTCCAGGCGCTTGCGGAGCAGTCGCGCATCGTCCGCGTGCCGCTGAACCGCGCGGGCACGCTGCACCGGATCGGCAAACGGGCGAACGCCCTGCTCCAGGAGCTGGGACGCGAGGCGACCCACGCCGAGATCGCCGATGGCATGGACATCACGGAGGAAGAGGTCGCGAAGACGATGTCGATCTCGCAGACCCACCTCTCCCTCGACGCGCCGCTGACCCCCGGCGAGGACAACAGGCTCCTCGACTACCTGGCCGACACCGTCAATCCGACCCCCGACGAGCAGACCTTCGAGAAGGCGCTCACTGAGGCGATCGAGGAATCGCTCTCGAGCCTCAAGGAGCGCGAGGCGAAGATACTCCGCCTCTACTTCGGCCTCGACGGTGAGGAACCGATGACCCTCGAGCAGATCGGATCGCTCCTCGGCATCACCCGCGAGCGCGTGCGCCAGATCAAGGAGAAGGCGCTGTCCCGACTTCGCCACGTGAGCCGCGCGCGCGCATTGGAGTCGTTCCTCGGGTAGGTGGCGTGAGCGGGGAACGGAGTGAACGGTTTACAGTCATCAGTCATCAGTCATCAGCCGGCAGTGCGGGTTGGCAGGCATCGATGCATATTAACTGTAGACTGTGAACTGACGACTGCAGACTCCGTTTTCCGCTCTCCGTCCTCCCATGGCTGACACCAATTCGTTCGATGTGACCACCGGCGTCGACCTCCAGGAGGTCGACAACGCGATCAACCAGGCGCAGAAGGAGATCGGCCAGCGCTACGACTTCAAGGGCTCCAAGTCGGCGATCGAGTTCTCGCGCCCGGAGAGCAGGATCACCCTGATCTCCGACGATGACTTCCGGATGACGGCGCTGTTCGATGTGCTGCAGGCGAAGCTCATCAAACGTGGCGTCCCCGTGAAGAACCTCGACATTGGTGACATCAAGCCCGCCGGCGGCGACACGGTTCGCCGGGACATCGCTCTCAAGACCGCCCTCGACAGCGACACCGCGAAGAAGGTCGCCTCGACGATCAAGGACGCGAAGATGAAGAAGGTCCAGGCGGCGATTCAGGGGGACCAGGTCCGCGTCAGCTCGCCGAGCAAGGACGAGCTCCAGGCGGCCATGGCGCTGCTGCGGTCGAAGGACTTCGGAGTCGAGCTGAAGTTCGGGAACTACCGCTAGATATAGCTAGCGGAAAACGGAGTACACGGTCATCAGTCTTCAGTCGTCCGTTGTCAGGAGGCGCTCCAACGCGGCGTCTGTAGCCCCATGATCGTCGAGCTGACAACAGACAGACGACTGATGACTGACGACTGACGACCGTCCACTCCGTTTCCCGCTCACTCCCCCCTACGCCGAATTCCCCAGCCGAATCTCCGCCGCGGCGTCCGAACTTCCGTTCAGGATCACCCCCCACCTCTCGACGAGCGTGCGGTACACCCCCGCCGCCGGACGGGGCCGCCTGCCCGTGTCGTGGAGCCCGTGGCCGTCCGGCGCCGTGATCAGACCCTCGGCGGTGCGCTTCGTCTCCACGCGGTCTGTGAGGGGCATCCAGGTAAAGCCGTGGACTGGGATTCCCACCGTCCGAAGCGCCATCACCTGCTTCCACTGCTCCCGCAGCCAGGGCACGGCCCTGCGGCTCACCTGATGGGTTCCGGCGTGGAAGAGCGGCAGCCTGTAGCGGTGATGGTACTCGGTCGCGAGGTGGCGTAGCCCGAACCCCTGGCGCGCGAGCGTCACGCGCCCGCTCGAGGCCACCCGGAGCTCGGATGCCGGGGTGTACTCGAGTCCCAGCCAGCGCCGCCCCTCGCCACGCGGCTCGCGCAGGAAGCGAAGGTCGTGCGCGGTCATCCCGTTATCGCATACGTACCGCGAGAGCCCCGAGGGGATCTCGCGCCCGATCGTCAGGTCCAGCGCGAGGTGCTCCAGCGCGTTGCGTCGTTCGGCTTCAGCCCGCGCTTCGTTCCCGGCGCCGTGATATCTCTCTATGCGCTCATTCTGGATGATTATCGCGTCGGGGCGCTCGCCCAGTATCGCCTCGACGGCCAGCTCGTGCGCCATGCAGAGGTTTCGCAGCGCGCGGATGTAACCGGCTTCGGTGGTCATGCATTCGTTCCACTCGCCGGCCAGCCCCGACGCGCGCGCACAGAGGCTTATCCGGGTGACCGGGATGTAGTACTTCACCCACGGATGTCGCTTCGCGAATGCTCGCGCGTAGTCAGCGAACAGGACAGGGAATGCGGGATCCTGGAAGCCGCCCAGCCACGCCGGCGTTCCGAAGCTGCACAGCTCCGCGATCAGCTCGATGCCCGAGTCCCGAAGCGTGGTCATTGGCGCGTCGCAGCTCTCCCAGTCGTAGCGGCCCGGACCGGTATGGGTGCGATAGTACGCCGGCCCGAAGCGGAGCGCCGTCACTCCCAGGTGCCGCGCAGCTTCGAAGTCGTCCTCCCAACGCGCGTAGTGGCCGCTCCGATCCATCTGATCCAGCCGGTTTCCCGTGGCGTCCGTGGGGCAGCTGGTGTCGATTCCGGTAGCGAAGAGGAAAGCCATGCGGCGGCGTGCGGGTGCGGGGGAGAAGAGCTGCGAAGGGCGGCGGGCGCATCGTGCGCTGGTACGTGGAAGACGACGTACGCGAATGGCCGCCACGATTGGAGGCGAATGGGGTCCGGAAAGTGGTCGAATCGTGACTCGCTCGATTCCGCGGTCGTCAGCCCGCGGTTGAGTCCGGGGGTGGCAGGGGCTTAGCTTTCGACGATGCACCGCCCCTTGCAGCACCTGCTTCCGTGAAGATCGGCTTCATAACACTTGGCTGCGACAAGAACACCGTCGATAGCGAACGATATCTCGCCCAGCTCGGAGACCGCGGCGCACGGCGCACGGATGATCTGAACGAAGCGGACGTCATCGTCATCAACACCTGCGGCTTCATCGACGCGGCGAAGCAGGAGTCGATAGAGGCGATCATCGATGCCGGCCGCTACAAGACCAGCGGCGTCTGCCAGGCCGTGGTCGCCGTCGGTTGCATGGTGGAGCGCCACAAGGAAGAGCTGATGCTCGAGCTTCCCGAGGTGGACCTATTCCTGGGCGCTTCGGAGATGGACCGGCTGGTGCCCGCACTCGAGGAGCGCGGCGTCATCGGCGACCCCACGGTGGAGCACCCCGGGGTTCGTACGTACGCCGGCGACCTTCCGCACGTGCGGTATCTCAAGGTGAGCGAGGGGTGCGACCACGGCTGCGCCTTCTGCGCGATCCCGCTGATGCGTGGCCGCCACCGCTCCTTCGCGCGCGACGAGATAGTGCGCGAGGCGCAGCTGCTGGAGCTCCAGGGAGCGATCGAGGTGAACCTCGTCGCGCAGGATCTCGCGCACTACGGCCGCGACCGCGTCGATGACGTTCGCCTCCCGGAGCTGCTCGACTCGCTTCTCGCCGAGACGTCGATCCCGTGGTACAGGATGCTCTACCTGTACTCCACCGGGATGACGCCACGGCTGCTGGAGACGATCGCGCGCGAGCCACGGATCGTGAACTATCTCGACATGCCCATCCAGCACGCCTCCGACGCTGTCCTCGCGCGCATGCGCCGCCCGGAGCGCGCACGCACCATCCGCGAGCGCATGGCGCGCGTCAGGGCGATGATCCCGGAGATCGCGATCCGCACCACCTGCATCGTCGGTTTTCCCGGCGAGACGGCCGACGACTTTCAGTCGCTGCTCGAATTCCTCGAGGAAGCACAGTTCGACCGCGTGGGCGCGTTCACCTACTCCGCACAGGAAGGCACGCGCGCCCACGCCCTGACGGACGACGTGCCGGAGCCCGTGAAGCGTGAGCGCCTCGAGCGGCTCACCGAGCTCCAGCGCTCCATCACCGCCGAGCGGTATGAGGGACATGTGGGGAAGACGGTGCGGGTCCTCGTGGATCGCGCAGGTACGGTCGACACACCAGCCGAAGCGCGGGCTCCCTGGCAGGCTGACGACATCGATGGAATCGTTCGCATCGATGCCCCGGTTCCGGCAGGCCGATTCGCGGATGTCGCGATCGAAGCAGTCGAGGACGACTACGATTTTCGCGCCAGACTGGTCGGGAGCATCGATCCGGTGGTGGTGACGCGTGCTTCGCGCATGCTTCCCATGGTCGCGGCATCGATCGGCAGCTACGGGCGGTGACGGGGCGTTCATCGAGCCTGATGGCGCGGGCGCGGCAGCTCTTCCCCGGTGGCGTCAACTCTCCGGTGCGCGCGTTCGGGGGCGTAGGCGGCGAGCCCTTCATCGTGGCGCGGGGCGCGGGCGCCCGGATCTGGGACGTCGATGGCAGGGAACTCATTGACTTCGTGCTGTCGTGGGGGCCGCTGGTGCTCGGCCACGCGCCTCGCCCGGTTCTCGACGCGCTGGAGATGACCATGCGATCGGGGACGAGCTTCGGCATCACTACCTCGCTGGAGATAGACCTCGGCGAGATTATCCGCGACCGGATGCCGCACGTGGAGATGCTGCGCTTCGTGTCCAGCGGGACGGAAGCGACGATGAGCGCGGTCCGACTCGCGCGCGCGGCGACGCGTCGGAACATGATTCTCAAGTTCGACGGCTGCTACCACGGTCATGCCGATGCGTTCCTGGTGCGCGCCGGATCGGGAGTCGCGACCCTGGGGCTGCCGAACTCGCCGGGCGTACCGGATCAGGTCGCGGCTCTCACACTCACGGCGACCTTCAACGATCTCGATGAGACCGCGGCGCTCGTACGACGGCATTCGGGTGATCTGGCCGCGATCATCGTCGAGCCGGTGGTGGGGAATGCCGGATTCATCGCACCCGACCCTGCGTTCCTGGGAGGGCTGCGCGCCCTCTCCGATGAGTGCGGCGCGCTGCTCATATTCGACGAGGTGATGACGGGATTCCGCATCGCGATGGGCGGAGCGGCCGAGCGATTCGGGGTTGGAGCCGACCTCACCACCCTCGGCAAGGTCATCGGTGGCGGGCTTCCCGTCGCGGCCTACGGCGGTCGTGCAGATCTCATGGAGATGATCGCTCCGAGCGGGCCCGTGTATCAGGCAGGGACGCTTTCCGGCAACCCGCTCGCCATGGCCGCAGGGATCGCGACGCTGAATGCG
>JBGTMW010000369.1:0-6048 GCA_041743365.1 Gemmatimonadaceae bacterium | reverse complement strand
CCGGCAGCGCGCGCCAGTTTCGCACCAATCCCATCCAGAGCAACGCTCGCGCATACTGCGGGTCACGCTGTGTCGCTGCGGCAAACTGGGAGTCGGCCAACGGAAGATTCCAGTCCGCGAGCGCCGCGTGTCCCCGAAGGTACGCATCACGGGCGCGGAGCGATCGTGTGCCCGCCGCACTCTCGACGCGAGCATACTGTATCGTCCGCGGAAGGAGCAGTGTATCGGCGAGTGCGGCAAAGGCGTACTCCGCATTCGCCAGATTCGACGCGACACGAATGCTTCCCTCGGACACCCTGGAGCTCGACTGCACGTCGTACAGGCTGGCGGCGATGTCCAAGGTGTCGCCGATCCGGTCAGCACTGACCCGAACATACCGTCCCGCACCAACGGAGGTGGCGACTCGATTGGCCTCCTCGATCCGGACGGGGGCGCGCCAACGTCCAAGGGACTCGGCTACACGGAGCTCATCCTCGACAGTGACGTCGCTCCAGCGCTTGAGCGCCTCCCGCATGAGACGACCCGCCGGGCGCAGGGCCTGAGTGTCCGACCCGTCGACGGCAAACACCGCCAACCGAAGTGATGCTGTGTCCCACCCGCCGCCGCCGATTCCGCTTCCGTTCGCCGCAATCTCCGTCCCGGGCGGCGCTCCAGTCCAGTCGGCAAGAGCCAGGACGGCCCCGGCGCCGAGCATTGCCGCCACTCCAAGCATGGTGGCCACCCGATGGACGCGAGGCCGCTGGAATACCCCATTCACCCACTCTTTCCATCCCCCCCTTGCAGACATCGCCGAGGCGAGCGCGTCGCCGAACTCGGCCGCGGTGCCGAAACGATCCGCCGGAGTCTTTGCGAGCGCAGTCAGGATAACCGCTTCGAGCGCGCGCGGGACGGCCGGTCGCACGATCCGCAGCGATGGCACACTGGCCGCCAAATGCTGAGCGAAGATCTGTTGCGGGGTGTTGCCACGAAAGGGCGGCCCCCCCGCGAGCAGCTCGTAAAGGACGCATGCAAGACTGTAGATGTCGCTTCGGCCATCGATGTGCGACTCTCCACCTGCCTGCTCCGGACTCATGTATCGTGGTGTACCGACGACGAGCCCTTTCGCCGTCAAGCGCGTCTCGCCCGCAAGCGTCAGGGCGCGTGCGACGCCGAAATCGGCGACGACGGCGTGACCGTCGGCCAGCAGAATGTTCTCCGGCTTGATGTCGCGGTGCACGACGTGCCGCCTGCACGCGTAGTCGAGGGCATACGCGACTTCCCGCACGATTCGCACGGCGTCGCCGATCCGCAGCTGCCCTTCGCGCTGGAGATACGCCCGCAACGACTCCCCTTCTATGTAGGGCGCAACGTAGTAGGGCCTGCCGTTCGCGCGACCGGAATGCAGGAGCGGGAGAATGTTCGGATGCACGAGATCGGCGGTGATCTCGATCTCCTGGACGAAGCGCTCGGTCTGGATCGAAGCCGCAAGGTCGTGTCGCAGAACCTTGATCGCCACCCGGCGGCTCTCGCCCTGCTTCCGGGCGAGATATACGATGGCCTCGCCCCCGCGACCGAGCTCTCGCTCGATCGTGTAGCCATCGACGGAGGGCACGCCTTCAACGATCGGCGGCTCGACGTTTTCGAGCGGCTCCCGGTTGGCATGAGGCTCGTCGCGCACTCAGCTCCCTCGGACGCACGGCGGCGCGGCTCCGAGGGGTGAGTCGAGCACTACAACGGAGAGGCCGGGGCGTCGATCGCGAAGCTAAGAGAATCCGGCCTCTCCTGCCAGACCCAAATGCGACCGCCGCCTCCGCACCCCTCCCGTGCCGATCAGTAGTTCGGGTTCCCCGCTTTCTCGCTCAACGGCACGACGAAGCACTTGTTGGCGCCGTAGTGATCGGTGAATACGGGATACTGTCCTGAAGGGAACAGGTCGATTCCGGCCTCGAGATAGCGGCGCAGGTCGCCCAGCCGCTGGCCCGTGAGGAAGAAGTCCCTTGCGCGCTGGTCGCGAAGCTCCTCCATCAGCGCATCGCCGGCGAGCGCGACAATCCCCTGCCCTCCCACTGCCCGGCGTTCGTTGACGAACGCCAGGGTCGTCGCGGTCGGCCCATCCGCCTCTGCGATCACGTACCGCGCCTCGAGACCCGTAGCGAACTTCATGTTGGTGGTGATGTCGATGGGTTGAAGCGTCGAAGCGTTCCATCCCACGAACATGAGCGGGCGCTGCGGCGGCCGGATGGGGTTGGAGTTGAGGCCAAGGCGGATGGTGCCGAGCGGCGGGGCGCGGGGATCATCCTTGGCGAGGAAGTTAGGGGACATGCCAAGGAACGGGTCAGCCGTGCGTGCCGGCCGATGGACAGCGTTGTTCTCGCGCACCGAATTGGACGAGTAGTATGCGAGCTTCTCGTAGGCGGCTGGTACGCGCGAGGCGTAGGTACGCGCCGCCGTGAGATCCCCCATCTTGAGGGCCGCCCGTGCCGCGCCGACGTTGGACATGTTGATAAGGTCGTCCGCGGCAGCGACGTTGGCACCCGAACGCCCCGCGGTCGCAATCGTGGTCGCCTCGTCGAAGCGCTCGATGGCCTCGCTGAAGAGCTCGTCGGGGGTGAGCGGCGCGCTGAGGTTCACCGGCGCATCGCAGAACCCCTCGGCGAGCAGCACGTAGGCGTAGCCGCCGTATGCCAGGGCGCGCGCCACGTTGAGGTTCGACGCCGCGGCCGTGCCAAGCATCGTCCTGAGCCTCACGACCGCGTCGTCCGCTGACTGGCGGGTGCGCTGGAGACTCACGTAAATGCCGGAGTTGGTCGCGTTCAGGTCGTCGAAGTCATGGAGCGAGAACTGGCGTACAGCCACGTTGGTATGATCGGTGAACACCTCATCCGAAAGCACCCCCGACCAGAGTGCGTAGGAGGAGTACGCGTTCTGGAACTCGCCAATCACACCGTTGATTACCAGCTGCTCGAGTGCAGGATCGGTGAGCTGATCCCCGCCTATCGCACCCGGGTCGCTGACCTCGAGAAGGTCGCTGCAGGCGCTCGCGACGATCATCACCGCGGCGGCTGCAAGCGCCCGGGTCGTACGCACGGCCACCGTGGCCGACTTCACGTGGGCGCGCATCAGAAGCTCACCGCGAGCGCGACGGCGTAGCGGCGCGTCATGGGTACCGTCCAGGAGTCGTTGCGGTTGAAGGTCGACGCGCCTCCGTTGAAGTTGATCTCCGGATCGGCGCCCCCGTATTTCGTCCAGATCTTCAGGTTGCGTCCGGACAGCGTGACCGTGGCGCGCTCCGCGAACCTTCCCGTGAGCGCTGCCGGGATGTCGTAGCTCAGCGAGAGCTCGCGCAGCTTCGTGAAATCCGCCGGCTGTATGTGCAGGTACGTCTGCGAGGCCAGCCGCCGCTCGAGCACGTCGTCGGGATCGGCGGCTGGATTCACCGTTTCCCAGGTCAGCCCCGCACGATCACGGCGCCAGTCCTTCACGTTGAATTGGTAGTGACCGCTCTTGCGATCGAGCAGGCCGTACAGCCGCAGCCGTTCGAAGATCCGGAAGGTCGTCGAGAACGACAGCTCCCGCGTCGGAACGGAAGGACCCATGTAGACGCTCTCGGGGTCGAGGATCGGCTGCCCCGCGGCGTTCTTCACGAGGTTGCCGCTGGCATCGCGCTGGACGCGCTGCGCCCACATGCCGCCGAGGGGATAGCCTTCCTGATACCGCTGCGACGGGGCGTACGAGCCGAAGATGATCGCCTCCCTGTCGTCGCCGAACGAGACGAGCTCGTTCCTGTTCGTCGCGAGTGCGAGGGTCGCCTCGATCGTCAGCGGGCGCATCTGCAGCGGAAATCCGCTCAGCACCAGCTCGACGCCGCTGTTCGCGATTTCGCCGAGATTCTCGAGCCTGGTGCCGGAAAACCCGGTGGATGGCGGAACGCTCACCGGAAGCAGCGCATCGCGCGTCGTCTTGTCGTAGTAGGTGACGTCGATGCTCGCGCGGCCCTCGAGCAGCGAGGTCTCGAATCCCGCCTCGATCTCGGTTCCCCGCTCCGGTCGGAGGCCCGGGTTGCCGAAGGAGCCATAGCTCAGCGCCGATGATGTGGACGTCGGGCCGGTGACCACCGATGACGTGTAGCTCCGGAGCGCATCGAATGGACCAGGCGAGTTCCCCGCCTGCCCCCACGCAAGCCGCAGCCGCAGGTTGTCCACGACCGGTACGTTGAAGAACGGCTCCTCGGAGATGACGTACGACACCGACGCCTTCGGGTAGAAGACGCGATTCAGCTCCGCACCGAACGCCGAGTTGTTGTCCACCCGCACCGCACCGGTCACGAACAGGCGATCGCGCCAGGCGACCTGCTCCTGGACGTAGAGGCCGAGCGACTTCTGCTCGGAGAATTCCTCGTTGCTCGTCGTGATCGCGGCCCGGGCGATCGACCGGATGCCCGTTGCGCCGAGATCCTGGCCGAAGGCATCGGTGCGCCGGTAGACGTTGGAGAGATACTGCGCGCCGACGGAGGTGGTGGACACGATGTCAGGCGTGAAGCCGTAGGTCGCGCTGCCGTCGTAGTTGAGCGTCAGGTCCTGGTTGATCGGGCGCCCCTGCGCCAGGAATCCCTTCGTGTTGTCCAGCTCGAAGCTCGCTCGTGCGCTGAAGGGGTTGAGCCCCGCTGGCTGCGGCGGGAAGTACAGCTCCGCACGCCCGACGTTCATGTCCAGCCCCACCCGGACCCTGTTGGTCAGCCAGCTGAACGGGCGGTACTCCGTGGACGCACCGACGATGAACCGGTCCGCGCGCGTCTGGTTGTCGTAGGTATTGGCGACCTCGGGCAGGATCTGCGAGTAGTTGAGTCCAGCCGGGAAATTGTACTTCCGGCCGGGGATTGCGAGGTACGAGCTGATGATGAGGCCGAACGCGATGTTGTCGTTGAGGGGAAGCCGCACATGATGCCGGCTGTAGTCCACCGTCGTCGAGAAGGTGACCTTGTCCGATGGCACGAAGACGAAGTTGCCGCGCAGCCCGCCGAGGTTGGCGAAGTTGTTCAGGTTGACGCCTTCCTCCCTGTTGCTCACGCCGGACACGAAGAAGGTGTACCGTTCGCTCCCGCCGCTCGCCGAGAGGCTGAGCTTCCTGAGATTTCCCGTGCGCAGCGCGTTGGGCTCGGTCAGGACGCGATGCGAGATGATGTCGCCCACCTGGAGATCCGTGTAGCCGGGATAGTTTGCCGGGTCGTTGATGCGCGCGGTGGTCGCGACACCATAGTTCACCGGCTTCAGGTCATCGTCCCACTCGACCGTTCCAGCCTCCGCACGCGCGTCCCAGCGCACCCGGCCGGCAACCCCGCGCTTGGTGATGATCTGGATGACTCCCGCTGCGGCTTCTGCGCCGTAGAGCGTCGCTGCGGCCGGCCCCTTGATCACCTCGATCGACTCGATGTCGTTCGGGTTGATCGCGTCGAGCGCCGAAGTGCTCTGGCCGAAGACGGTGAAGTTCCCCTGATCGCGGTCGCTGATTCGCACGCCGTCCACATAGATCGTGGGCGCGTTCCCGGCATTCAGGGAGCCCGCCCCACGGAGCCGGAGGTTCGATGATGTTCCCGCCGATCCGGAGCCCGGGATGAGCGTCAATCCCGGCGTCTTCGACTGAAGCACCTCACTGATGTTGCTGATGCTCGCTCGACTTACCACCTCGCCGACGTCGATCGTCGCGACGGAGTTGCCGATTGCGCGACGCCGGGTGTCGCCGGCCGTTCCGGTCACGACGACCGCCTCTAGCGCGGCGGCGCTGGCAATCATCGAGATGCTGACGTTCGCTGTTCCGCCCGCGGTGACGCTGACGGGAACCGTCGCTGCCCGGTAGCCGATCAGGCGCGCGCGGATCTCACGCGCGCCCACCGGAACGTTGGGCAGCCTGAACTGGCCATCCTCACCGACCATCGTGCCCAGCGTCGTTCCGACTACAAGCACCTGCGCACCGAACACGGGCGCCCCGCTAGCGGCGTCGGTGACGCGGCCCGTCACCGTTCCCGTCTGCGCGCTCGCGGCACCAGCGCCGAGCACCACGCCGGCGATCGCG
>JBGTMW010000368.1:0-1674 GCA_041743365.1 Gemmatimonadaceae bacterium | reverse complement strand
GACGGCACGTCGTACGACACCGACTCGCTCGCCGCGAAGTGCCTCGCGCTGCTGGACGAGCAGATCCAGACGGAGCGGCGTTCCGGCGCGACCGAATGAGTCACGCGCGGGCGTGCCGGTCACTCCATCAGTCGATCGGCTTGAGATTCGCGACGATCTCGTCGCGACGCGACTCGAGAAAGGGCGCGAGCACTATCTTCTCGCCGAGTGTGGCCTCGGACTCATCCACGGTGAAGCCGGGCCCGTCGGACGCGATCTCGAACAGGATTCCGTTCGGCTCGCGAAAGTAGAGGCTTTGGAACCAGTAGCGGTCCACCTTGCCGCTGTTGGGAATGCGCAGCGTGTTCAGCCGGTCGGCCCACGCATCGTAGTCCTCGTCCGCCGTGCGAAAGGCCACGTGATGCACTCCTCCGGCGCCTCCCTGCGCGACAGGGAGACCGGGTTGCACGGCAATGTGAAGCTCGGCGTGCGCGCCTCCCTCCCCCATCTCGTACACGTGTACGGTTTGCCTTGCGTTTTCGGGATGCGGATACTCGCGCACAGGACGCATGTTGAGCACCTTCTGAAGGATCGAGTCGGTGGGAGCGAGCGCGGGAACACTGAGAACGATGGGACCGAGCCCTCGCACCTGGTGCTCCCTCGGAACCGGACTTCCTTTCCACGGATGGGCCTCTCCTGCGCCGGCGTCATCGACCAGCGAAAGCCGCTGACCCTCCGGGTCCTCCAGATCGAGGGTGAGACGGTCGTCGCGCTCCGTAACCGCGCCTGCCATCACGCCGCGCTCACGAAGCTCGCTCGCCCACCACTCGAGCGCAGCTAGCCCGTCGACGCGCAGGTGTGTCCGGGTGATCGCGCGCGTTCCGCGACGCTCGGGCTGAACCGGCCAGTCGAAGAATGTGAGATCGCTTCCCGGGCTCCCCTTGGCATCCGCGTAGAAGAGATGATATGCGCTCACGTCGTCCTGATTCACCGAGCGCTTCACCAGGCGCATGCCGAGCGTGCCCGTGTAGAAGCGGTGGTTCTCGCGAATCCTCGCCGATATTGCGGTGAGATGGTGAATTCCCGTCAGCTTCATTTGTCGTCGTTCACTCCGCGAGCTGCGAGGGTGGCCGCGCCCCTCTCGCCGCTCAATGGCTTCAGCGCAGCCTCGATCTCCGCGCGACGCGGCTCGAGGAAGGGTGGAAGTGAAAGCCGCTCGGCGTCGAGCGGGCCGTCGACATCGAACCCCGGTCCGTCGGTCGCCAGCTCGAAGAGAACATGGTTCGGCTCGCGCACGTACACGGATGTGAAATAGTGCCGGTCGACTATCCCGCTGTTGTGGTAGCCACGGGAGCCGAGGCGATCGACCCAGTCGGCCATGCTCTGCCCATCGGGCACGCGGAGCGCGACGTGGTGCACTCCTCCCGAACCATGTCGTGCGCGTGGAAGATCGTCGCGCACGTTGACATGCACCTCGGCATGGGCGCCGCCTTCACCGATCAGGTAGACGTGCGCGTGATGCCCCGGCGACTCCGGCAGCGCATAGGCGTGATCGTACCGCAGCCCGAGCGCCTCGGTCAGGAACTGATGCGTCGGCTCCAGATCGGGAACGGTGATCACCGTGTAACCGAGGCCGCGGATCTGGTGCGTGGCGGGAACGGGAGTCTCATCCCACGGATGTGCCGCGCCCGCACC
>JBGTMW010000367.1:0-1572 GCA_041743365.1 Gemmatimonadaceae bacterium | reverse complement strand
CGTGTTCCTCTTCTGCGTGCTGTGGACGGTCGCGACGACCACCGAGTTCCCGCCGGAGGACATGGCGGCGTTCGAGCGTGCTCGCAAGGAGCGTCGCGGCCTCCGCGCACTCCTCACCGACATCGGCGAGTCCATGCGGAGCATGCCCTCGACTATGCGGCAGCTCGCCGTCGTGCAGGTGCTGACATGGCTGGGCCTCTTCTGCATGTGGCTGTTCTTCGTGCCCACCGTCGCGCGGCACGTCTTCGGGGCCACTGATCCGCAGTCGGACCTGTACACGAGCGGGATCGAGTGGGGCGGCTTCGTCTTCGCGTTCTACTCGATAGTCTGCTTCATCGCGGCGCTCGGGCTTCCGAGGCTCGCCGCGATGACGAGCCGAAAGACCGTTCATGCGGCCGCGCTCGCGTGCGGCGGAGTGGGGCTTCTCGCGGTGTACCTGATCCACGACAGGTACCTCCTGCTCCTCAGCATGGCGGGCGTCGGGATCGCGTGGGCGTCGATCCTGTCGATGCCATACGCAATCCTTTCGACGGCGCTCCCCCCACAGCGGATGGGGGTGTACATGGGAGTGTTCAACTTCTTCATCGTGATTCCCGAGATCATCGCAGCGCTCACCTTCGGCCCGCTCAGTCGCGCGCTGTTCGGGGAGGGAAACCCGAACGCACCGCTGTACTTCGTGATGCTCGGCGGCATATGCCTGCTGGCGGCGAGCGCCTCGGTCTGGCTCGTGCACGACCCCGGCGGTGACGTCCCCGAAGGGGTGGTGATCGACGCGGATGCGAAGGAGGCGTTCGGCGCTCAGCAGTCGGTGCAGCCGGTGCCGGGCAGCGGCCTGGTGGACGAGCCCTGACGCCGACGCGTAGCCGCCTCAGGTCGTGATGACGCTGCTGCGGCATCTCGCGTCGATCCTGCTCCTGCCGTTCGTCGTCGCCGTCGTGGTCCCGCGCTGGATCCTGCTGTCGTTGGCCGGCGCCGATTCACGCTGGCCTCCCGGGTCGATCGCCGAGCTCGCGGGCCGGGCTCTCGGAGCCCTGCTTCTCGTGGCCGGGCTCGCGCTCTTTGCCTGGTGTGTCGTCCTGTTCGGCAGGGTAGGCCGCGGCACGCTCGCGCCCTGGGACCCGACGCAACGCCTCGTTGCAGTGGGACCGTACCGGCACGTGCGGAACCCGATGATCACTGGCGTCGCCGCCGTCCTCGCAGGCGAAGCGCTATTCGTCGGCTCGCACCTGCTTGCGCTCTGGCTCGGGGCGTTCGCGATGATCAATCACCTGTACTTCCTGCTCTCGGAAGAGCCCGGGCTCGAGCGCCGCTTCGGCGCCGCATACCAGGAATACAGGAAGTCCGTCCCGCGCTGGGTCCCTCGCGCGAGACCGTGGCGCGGACCGCCTCCCGTCATGTGACCTGAACCCGCATCCCGGGGTTCTGGATGACGGGGCCGCATGCGTGATTCGCGACCGACTCCACCGTCGATCCGGCGTGCCTGCTACGTCAGGCGACGTATGTGGACACCGGCGGCGCGGAGCGAATCTGCATGTGCCGATCGATCCCCGATCAGCGCGTGCCGGCCGGGCC
>JBGTMW010000366.1:0-7445 GCA_041743365.1 Gemmatimonadaceae bacterium | reverse complement strand
CCGCGTCGGCGAAGACACCGGACGCCAAGCCTCGCAGGGCGCGCGCGAAGAAGACCGCTTCCCGCGCCACGGAGGATTGATGCCCCGCGCCGCGCACCGTGCGCGGCGCGAGGCCCGTGCGTCTTTCCTCCCGGCAGAGTTCTACAGGCGGGAAACCGAGGTCGTCGCGCGCGAGCTTCTCGGAGCTCTGCTCGAATGTCGCACGAAGGAAGGAACGGTGAGCGGGCGGATCGTCGAGACCGAGGCGTATCTCGGTGAGCACGATCCCGCCTGTCACGCCGCGGTCGGCGAAACCGGTCGCACCAGGTGGCTGTACGGCGCGCCCGGAACCGCATACGTGTACTTCATCTACGGAGTGCACTGGTGCTTCAACGCCGTCACCCGTCCAACCGGGCTTCCCGGCGCGGTGCTCATCAGGGCGCTCGAGCCGGTTGCCGGCGTCGCCGTCATGCGCACTCGCCGCCCGGCTGCACGAGCGGATCGCGACCTCACCAACGGTCCGGGCAAGCTCTGCGCGGCTCTCGCAATCGACGGGGGGCACAACGGGCTTTCCCTCGACGGGCTACCTCTCCGAATCCGGGCGGGCGAGCATGTTCCCGACTCGCGGGTGGCGCTGTCGCCGCGAATAGGGATCACCCGCGCCGCGGAGTGGCCCCTGCGCTGGTATGTCGCCGACAGCCCGTACGTTTCGAGGACCCCCAAGGATCAACACCAGGATCAACAACGATGGAAGAACGATTCAGCGGATGAACCGGATCAGGCGGATGAAACCCGCCCGACGGGAAAACAACAGCGCGATGCCCGACTGGAGCGATGATGGTGGACCTCAGGTCGGACCAGATCCGCATGATCCGTTGAAATCCGTTCAATCGTTCTTCCATCGTTGTTGCGGTTGCCGTTGCCAGTGGCTTCGTCGCTGACTGCTATCCGGGTCTCGCAATCAGGTCATTAGTGGATCCGCTCGATCGAGGAGCCGATGTTGTAGCGGATACCGGTCTCGAGGAAGTAGGTGGATCGGCCGTTGATGAGGAAGTTCACGTGCGCGGGCATCATCGTCCCCTGTCCGAATACGGACCATCTCGAGTACTGGGCCTGGAGGCCGAGCATCACGAGGACGGCGGCGCGGGTACGCTGGTCCTCGACCGTGGCGGCAATATCGTTGGCCTGGGACGCACTCGAGTAGCTGCCCAACGGCGTCGCGCGCTGGATGAAGTTCAGCGAGATGCCGACCCCGCCGTAGGGACGGAAGCCCACGTACTCCTTCGGAAACGCCAGGGCCGCGAACGTGACGCGTCGCATGTCATCCATGTGGACGACGCGAATACCATTGGTATTCAGCACATCGGAGATCGCGGACTCGTTGTCGAAGAAGGTCTGATCATAGGCCACATAGAGGGCCCCGCGCGTACGCGTTATCAGCCATTCGCCACCGAAGAGCGGAGAAATCGCGTTCTCTACCGCCTTGGTGGAGTACGACATGACGCCCGTCTTGGCGCCCCAGAACCATGCATCCTTGAACAGCCGACCCTGCTGCGCCTCGCCGAGTGTTGGCAGCGCTGCAAGGAGGGCGAGGCCCAGCAACGGGCTTCGAAACGACCGCATATGACCAACCTCGAGATAGGGAGTGCGAGGAGAACGCAAGGCGTCAAGTCACAGACGAGGCTGACGCCGGGGTGGTCACGTCGGGAAGCCCAGGAAACAGGCCCAGCCGGCAGGCCTACGGGCAGGCACTAGCGGCAGGCCCGGCAGACCCGCCCCTCTAACGGAGAATCCCGATCTTCCGCCCCACCCGCTTGAACGCCTCCACCGCGCCGTCCAGGTCCTCGCGTGTGTGAGCCGCGGATAGTTGGCAGCGCACGCGAGCCTGTCCCTGGGGGACCACGGGAAACCCGAACCCGGTCACGAAGACCCCTTCCTCGAGCAACAGGTCGCTCATCCGGATGGCCGCTGATGTCTCCCCCACGATTATCGGCACGATCGGTGTCTCGCCGGCCAGCGGCGAAAAGCCGGCCTCGGTGATGGCGCCGCGGAAATGGAGCGCGTTTTCTCGCAGCTGACGAACGCGCTCGGGATGCGATTCAATGAATTGCACGGCTGCCATCGCGCTGGCCGCAACGGTCGGTGGCAGGGCATTCGAGAACAGTTGCGGCCTCGAGCGCTGGGTCAGGTAGTCGCACAGCGCCTCCGACCCGGCTACGAACCCTCCTGCCGCGCCGCCCACTGCCTTGCCCAGAGTCGACGTTATCACGTCGACCTCTCCCAGCACGCCGAAATGCTCGGCAGTTCCTCGCCCCGTGTCGCCGAGCACACCGGTCGCGTGCGAGTCGTCCACGATCACGATCGCGTCGTGTTCCCGCGCGATCTGAAGGATGTCGGGAAGCCGGGCGATGCTGCCTTCCATGGAGAAGATCCCGTCCGTCCAGATCAGCTTTCGACGGGCGCCGCGACCCGCGTCCAGACGGGCCCGGAGGTCATCCATGTCCGAGTGCCTGTAGACGCCGGTCGTGCACTTCGTGATCGATTTCGCCAGACGCATCGAGTCGATGATCGATGCATGGTTCAGCGCGTCCGAGAGAACGAGGTCTCCCTCTTCGGCTATCGTGCCGGTCAACCCCTCGTTGGCGTTCCACGCGGACCCGTAGCTGAGCGACGCCTCGGTCCCGACGAAATCGGCGAGTGATCGCTCGAGCTCGCGGTGCACTGTGAACGTGCCGCAGATGAACCGCACGCTCCCGGTTCCGGCGCCGAATCGCTCGAGACCATCGATTCCGGCGCGCACCACCGATGGCTCATTGCACAGGCCCAGATAGTTGTTCGATGACAGGATCAGGACCTCGCCCTTCCCCTCCATCTGCACGCGCGCCGCCTGCGCGGAGGCGAGGTGGTTCAGCCGCTTGTAGACGTTGTCCGCCTTGAGCTGCTCGATCGTGGCCTGCAGCGACTGTGTGAAGCTCGACGAGGGCATGGCTAGGCGATCTCGAATATGACCTTGCCCGCATCTCCCGACTTGATCGCGCTGATCGCAGCGTCGAACTCGGAGAGGGGAAAGCGATGGGTGAT
This sequence comes from Gemmatimonadaceae bacterium, assembly GCA_041743365.1. GTDB lineage: Bacteria > Gemmatimonadota > Gemmatimonadetes > Gemmatimonadales > Gemmatimonadaceae > JANPKQ01. Next base: position 4,385 of record JBGTMW010000366.1, on the reverse strand, counting down.
CACTGGAGTCGGATCGAACTCGCCGGAGCGGAGGAAGCGCGTCATCTGGTGCCACGTGTCGTACATGCGCCGGCCGACGACACCATAGATGGTGATTCCCTTGAAGATCACTTCCGTCGCCAGGTTAATCTCCATCGGCTTCGCCGGGATGCCGAGCATCTGGACGCGTCCCCCGACTCGCACGAGAGCGAGAGCCTGGTGAATCGCGGATGGAACCCCGGACATCTCGAGCGCGACGTCCACGCCGAGACCGTTGGTGTGCCTGCGAACCACCGCCTCCGCCTCGCCGGGCTGAACTACGTCATGCGCTCCCATCGCCCGGGCAAGCTCGAGCCGCCTGGCGTTCACATCGGAGGCGATGATGCGCGAAGCCCCCGCTGCCCTGCATATACCGACGGCGAATATCCCGATGGGACCGCACCCGGTGATCAACACGGTCGCGCCGGGGATGTCCGCGGTGAGCGCCGTGTGGAATGCGTTTCCCATCGGATCGTGAATCCCGCCGATGTCGAACGAGATGTCGTCGTCCAGGTGCCACACGTTCGTCGCGGGCATCGAGATGTACTCCGCGAAGCATCCGTCCCGATCCACGCCGATGATCTTCGTGAAGGGACAAACGTGGGCGTTGCCTGTCCGGCAGAGCAGGCAACGGCCGTCCACGATGTGGCCCTCGGCCGTCACCCGGTCACCGACGTGAACGTCGGTCACCAGCTTCCCGACTTCCGCCACATCGCCGGCGAACTCGTGCCCCACCGTGATCGGCGGTTTCACCCGGCCCTTCGCCCAGTCGTCCCATTCATGGATGTGGACGTCGGTTCCGCAGACCCCCGCACGCCGAACGCGGATGAGAACCTCGTCATCCCTGATTCGGGGCTCCGGGACGTCCTTGAGCGTGAACCCCGGCCCCGCCCGCTCCTTCACCAGCGCTTTCACGTCTGCCCGACTCCCGGTGATCTGACTCGTGCACGCCCTCGACGGGCCGAAAGGTGACCGGGTGCCGAGCGAAAGTCGAGTGTGGGCGCTGCGGGGTGTTCGTCCTGCCGACCAGTCACCCCGCGCATCTGCAGGGAGGCTACCGATCCGGCGTTCTCGATCGCCCCCACGTCTTCAGGGCGAGCCGCGAGGCGCCTCGACGGCTACCCTGTCCACCCTGACCGCGCACACCTTGAACTCCGGAATCCCCGCGTAGGGATCGAGCGCCGGGTTCGTAAGCAGGTTCACGGCAGCTTCGCGGTAGTGCATCGGGATGAACACCTGCCTTCGCGCGACTCGCGGCGAGAGTCGGACGGAGATCCTGATCTGTCCGCGGCGAGATGAGACGATCACTTCATCGCCCTCGCCCACACCGATGGCCGCGGCATCCTCCGGGCTCAGCTCGATGGTCGGCGTCGGCTCGCGTGCATCGAGTGCCGTCGACCGGCGGGTCATCGTTCCCGTGTGCCAGTGGTACATCTGCCGGCCGGTATTGAGCAGGAAGGGGAACTGTGCGTCCGGCAGCTCGGCGGGCGGAAGGAACTCCACCGGGACGAAGGTCGCCTTTCCGTCCGGCGTCGGGAACGCATCGTCGAAGAGGAACGCCGTACCCGGGTGATCGAAGGCGGGAACTGGATACTGAAGACCTCCCGTTCCATCGAGCCGCGCATGCGAGACACCGCGCCAGGAGGGAGTGACGCGGGCGATCTCATCGAGGACGTCGGATGCGGACTCGAACCTGGCGGGAAGCCCGATGCGCTCCGAGAGGTCGCGGATGATGTCGAGATCCTCTCGTGCATCTCCCGGCGGATCGACCGCCTTCTTCGAGAGCTGTATCCGCCGCTCGGTGTTCACGAACGTGCCCGTCTTCTCGGCAAAGGATGATCCCGGCAGGATCACGTCGGCGTAGCGGGCGGTCTCGGTGAGGAAGAGGTCGTGAACGGCGAGGAACTCCAGCTCGCGGAACCAGTCCTCCGCATGGGATACATCCGGGTCGGAGATGATCGGATTCTCTCCCATGATGAACATGCCGCGCACCGGGCTCCCCTCCTGCACGATCTGGGTCACCTTCAATCCGGGGATGAGCGACAATCGCTCCTCGGGAACTCCCCATTCCCGCGCGAACGTCCGCCTTATGGCGGGGTCGCCAACCGGCTGGTAGTCCGTGTAGAACATGGGAATCGCGCCTACGTCGCTCGCTCCCTGCACGTTGTTCTGCCCGCGAATCGGGATCATCGCGGCTCCCCACCGCCCGATCATCCCGGTGGCGAGTATCAGGTTCAGCAGAGCGGCGACGATGTCCGTTCCGGTCCTGTGCTGGGTGAGGCCCATCGCCCAGAGCGTAGCCGAGCGCGGGCCGCGGGCGTACATCTCCGCGGCCCTCCGGATGAGATCCGCCGGGACCCCCGTGATTCCCTCTGCGCGCTCGGGCGTGTATGGAGCGACGGCTGCCTCCACCTCATGGAACGCATGCGACCGCGCCGCGATGAATGCGGCGTCGTGCAGCTTCATCCGGATGATGTGGTTGAGCATCCCGTTCAGCAGGGCGACGTCGGTGCCGGGCAGGGGCTGGAGGTGAATGTGCGCGCGCGCTGCCAGCTCGATTCGTCTCGGGTCGGCGACGATCAGCATGGCGCCGCGCTTCACGGCGCGCTTGATCGCCGCCCCGAACACCGGGTGCGACTCGGTGGTGTTGGCGCCGAGGATGAATATCACATCCGACTCGTCCTCGACCTCGCGCATCGACCCCGAAGCGGCGCTCGTGCTCAGCGCTCGCTGCATGGCGCTCACCGACGACGAATGGCAGAGCCGGGTGCAGTGATCGACGTTGTTCGTGCCGAGCCCGCCGCGGAAGAGCCGCTGCAGCAGGTAGTTCTCCTCGTTCGAGCACTTCGCGGACTGGAACACGGCGAGACTGTCCGGCCCCCGGTTGTCGCGCAGCCGCGTCAGCTCATGGGCAGTGAGCTCGAGCGCCTCGTCCCACGTCGCCTCGCGAAATGGCTCATACCATGAAGCGGGCGTCGCGACGCGATCGCGAGGATCACCCAGCTGCGTCGGACCGATCGGAAGCGTCCGCAGCGGATTGTTGCGTGGGGGCCGCTTGCGCCCCGAGCTCTCGCCCTCGACATCCTGCCACGGTCCGCCGCGGCGACCCCAGCGAGCCGCGTCCTCCGGATCGGCGACGAAGGTCCAGCGGCCGTCGACCTTCGTCCATCCCTTTCGGATGAGCGGTACGGTGAGCCGATCGCGATGAAGAATGAAGTCGGTGCCGAAGCGACCCTTCACACAGGTCGAGCCCAGGTTCGGCGTGTCCTCCTCGATCCATGGACTGGTGACCCGAACGACATCACGGCCGCGAACCTTGAGATCGATCTGGCAGCCGACGCCGCAGTAGGGACAGACGCTTCGCACCGTGCGTTCCGGAGAGGCCATCGTCTCCGGCTGGAACTTCGCCGTCGGCAGGATGTCGTGAATCGCACCCGTCGGGCAGACGCGGACGCACTCACCGCACCACGTACAACCAGCGTGTTCCGGGTTCCCGTCCGCCCCGACGATGATCTCGGCGTGCTCTCCTCGTGCGCCGACATCGAGTACGCCAACCACCTGGATGTCCTCGCACGCCCGCACGCACCGGGTGCAGAGAATGCATTTGGACATGTCGTGCTGGATCATGGGGTCGCCGGCGCGATCATCGCCGCCGCGAGCCGGGAGCTTCGACCGCTGGAGAAGCGGAACGCTATAGCGCTTCACCATCTGCTCGAACTCGTTCCCGCCGCCATTCTGCGGTATCCGGTCCAGCGGATATCGCTCGAGCAGCATGCCGAGCACGGCGGCGCGATTGCTCGCGGCGGCCGCCGAGTTCGTGTCGACCTTCATCCCATCCGCCGCCAGCGTCGCGCAAGCGGCCGAAAGCTTCGGCGCGCCTTCCACGGAGACCAGACATACCCGGCAGTTTCCGACGACAGGCAGCTCGGGATACCAGCACAGCGTGGGGATCTCGATGCCGGCGGAGCGCGCGGCATCGAGGATCGTTTTGCCGGCGGTCACGGCGATTTCCCGTCCATCGATCCTGAGCTTGATCATCTTCCCCTCTTCATACCGTTGCGTCTGTCATTATATATCACACACGTTCGATGTTGACTAGCGCGACTATTGCGTGGTGTTTTACCCAATTCTATATTCGCGTCAGTGTCGTTGCGGCGATGTCGACGCAAGCGCTGGCCCACGGGAAGAGGGTATCGGAATCCGAGAACCGACAAAACGAGCCCGCCGGATGCGGGCGAGAGCGTGACGAAGAGTCGCCGGGAATTCCTCAAGGCCTCGTCAGCCGCAGCCGCGGCAGCCGGCCTCTCCGCCTGCGGCGTCACTCCGCAGACGATCCCCGCCGCGCCGCCTCCGGCGCCTGCTCCACC
>JBGTMW010000365.1:0-17176 GCA_041743365.1 Gemmatimonadaceae bacterium | reverse complement strand
CTTGCCACCGACAACGCGGCGATGATCGGCCGCGCGGGGCTCTTTCGATTCGAGCGCGGGGAGCACGCAGGCCTCGACCTGAACGCGTACGCATCACTTCCACTGCCCGGCCTCGCCGCCGCGTAGTTTACCACCGACATGCAGCCAGAAACGAACGCGATCATTCATCACCCGTTCAGCATCGAGCTAGGGCCCCTGGAGTTCACGGGGTTCGGGATCGCCGTGCTGCTCGCCTTCGTCATCTCGCAGACCATCGCGCAGAGGGAGCTGGAGCGGCGCGGGCACGATTCCTCATACATCCCCGACCTCGTTTTCGCGGCGGTGATCGGCGGACTCCTCGGAGCCAAGCTGTACTATGCCCTGGTGATCGGAGAGATCGGGGACCTGTTCAGCCGTGCCGGCTTCGTGTTCTGGGGAGGGCTGATCGGCGGCATAGCGGTGGTGCTGTTCGTCGCGTATCGGAAGAAGCTCTACCTGCCGCGAATCATGGACGTCGGAGGCATCGCGGTTGCGGCGGCGTATTCGGTGGGACGCACGGGATGCTGGGCCGTCGGCGACGACTACGGGCGACCGTGGGACAGCAGGTGGGCCGTGATGTTTCCAGAGGGCGCACCGCCATCGACCGTGCAATACCTGACCGAGTTCGGCGTGTCATTCCCTCCCGGCACACCGCTGTCGACCGTGGTGGCAGTGCACCCGACGCAGATTTACGAGGTCGTGCTCGGCTTCCTGATGTTCGCGATTCTCTGGCGGCTTCGGGATCACCGACACGCCGAGGGCTGGCTCTTCGGCATGTACTGCGTGCTCGCGGGCATCGAGCGGTTCGTCATCGAGTTCTTCCGCGCCAAGGACGACAGATTCTTCGGACCACTCACGGTCGCGCAGATGATCGCGCTGGCGTTCATCGTGGTTGGAATCGTCTGGATGCAGATGCGGAAGGATGTCGGCGGTGGGAAGCCCGGGATCCACGGACCGGCATTCAAGGCGGTGCGGGCCTGAGAGGGTACTGCGTACTGGGTACTGCGTACGCTTTCTGCGCTGCGTACTGCGCACGCACTACGTACGAAGTACTGCGTACACGCCGCTGCGTACTCGGCACCGGGACTGCGGAAGGGGCACGGCTGAGTTCCCGCCGCCCGTACGAAGTACTCGGTGCGCAGTGCGTGCGCAGTACGCAATGCACGAGACGTACGAAGTACCCGGTACGCAGTCCTAGACCCGCTGCCGGGTTCCTCCGCCTACGCTTCCCGGCCGCCCGAAGGGGCTGACGATCTTCCATTCCCGCGTCGCGAACGAACCCCCGCGCAGGATCTTCGGATCCTCCACCGTGACGAACGCGTCCTTGTCCCACTTGTCGACGATCGCCATGACGTCGTTGAGGTCGTTGCGGTGCACGACGGAGTTGACGATCTCCACCGAGCCCTCGCGTCCATAACCGCCGAACTCCGTCACGCCGTAGCCGCACTCACGCAGCGCCTCCGCGATCTCGACTCCCCCGCTGCGGGAGATTATCCGCACGGTCGAGACGCCATACGCGACCGCCTGCTCGATCGTGATGCCGACCATCGTACCGGCGGCGTAGCCACCTGCGTAACCGAGGATGTGGAGCCAGCTGTCGAGGTGCCTGATCGCCGTGCCGACCGCGACGATCCAGATCAACGCCTGGAAGAAGCCCAGGAGGCCTGCGATCGCACGCTTGCCGCGGATCGTGAACAGAACCCGCATCGTGTCGAAGGAGACGTCGACTATGCGCAGGCTGAAGATGAGCAGCGCGCCCCATGGCGAAGCAAAGAGTGCCTCGAAGTCGACGTCGGCCATTCAGCCTCCGACGCCTTCCGGGTACGGCCCCGGCCCGACCGTGATCGTCGCATCTCCGTTGCCGGCGCCCTCACCCTCGATCACCACCATCGCGCCTGCGGTGGTGACGGTGTGAGTGAGCGTCAGGTGGACGCGGGTGACGCCGAGCTCCTCGGCGCGGCGACGCGCAGGCCCGTGAAGGATCAGAGTCGGGCTGCCATCCGACCGGACGATCACCTCGAGGTCGCGCCAGCTGATCTTCCGCGCGAGCTCCGACCCGGCGAGCGCCTTGTAGCCGGCCTCCTTCGCAGCGAATCGCGCGGCGTAGCTCCTCGCTGGCTGCGCCCGTTTGGCCGCGTAGTCGACCTCGCGAAAGGTGAACAGCCGCTTGAGGGCGCGATCACCCTTCCACTCGAGAAGGCGCTCGATCCGCGAGATCTCGACGAGGTCCATGCCGATGCCGATGACGGACATTAGGGAAGAATGTAGCCGAGGAACACCTTCAACCGCAGGACCCTCCGCCACAATGGCCGCCGTACAGGGGCCTCCCCGAGTATGGCGCCCAACTCGATCCAGCAGCGATCCGCTCGCTCGAAGACGTCCTGGATCGCCCCGCAGCAGGAGCGCCAGCGGACGAACCGCGTGTCGTCGCTCTCCGGCGACAGGGCGCGCGCCGAATAGACCTCCAGGGCCTCGAGCGCCGTCAGCAGCGGAGCGACGATCTCCTGCAGCTCGGCCTCGAGCGCGCGCCGCTCGGGTGCCCTGCGCTGGAAGCGAGACCTGGCGAAGTCGGAGATGGTCGCGTCGAGTGTCGTCGCGATGGCCCGGGCATCGAAAGCGCGGAGGATCGCACGAGGGTCGGCGCCTCGCTCGGCGCGGCGGCGCGCCGACAGCAGCGGAGCGAAGAACCTGTCGTGCTCGGAGCCGAGTCGCCCCCGCCGGGATCCGAGCGCGCGTAGCGGGCGGGTCAGCTCCGGCAGAGTGCAGACCCTGGCGGCAATGTCGCGCGAGACGGCAGCGAGCCGGGGCGTGCCCTCGGCGAAGACGCTCTCGCCGTGCTGGAGGAACAGCGTGAGGCGACCATCGCGATAGCTCACACCGTCCAGCGCTGGAAGGGGGACCGCTACCGCATTTGCCTCGCTGCTCAGCTCGACCTCTTCGTCGGTGACGGCGAGGGTGCCGGGACCACTCAACGCGACGCCCGCGACCGACCCACCGAGCATCGCCGGGATCGCCGGACCGCCGGGCTCAGTCGGTGAGGGCATCGCTTCCGGCCGGCTGGGCATCGTTTGGCGGACCATCGAGCTCGGCGTCGCAGAGCGCCGCCGCCGATCCCGTTCGTTCCTCGTATCGCCGCGTGAACGTGATGAGGCTGTCGCTCGTGAATCCGGAGCGCGGCATGCCCAGCAGTGCCACTGCACGCTCTATCGCCGCGGGCTCACCTTCCACCTCGACGAGGTCGTCCATGCGTGGGTACCGCTCGAAACGGACGACGGCACCGCACAGCTCGAAATGCAGGATGTGCCTGTCGATCGCCTTCGTGATCCGGTAGCCGAGCCTTGCGAGAATGGTCTCGACCGTCTCGAGAGAGTCCACCGCGATCGATTGCTCCTCGCGAACCCGATATCCCTGCTCGATCGAGCGCGGACCCTTCCAGTCGAGCGTCGTCCTGACACTGGTCCCGTTCCGCCATGTCCGCGTGCGAAGCACTTCATCCCGGTTGGTCAGCGAGCCGTCGATGGTGTCGTACCGACGATCCTCGAGCCGGCCTTCGAAGACGAGCGTGGCTCCGCTCCCGGTCGCGGCGGATCGGCGCATCTCGAGATCGTCGACGACACTCTTGATCTCGACCTCACGCATCGAGAATTGCGCGCATCACTGCGCTAGTGTCGGTGAGATCCGCGAACACGGCGGTCGCTCCGTGACGCTGCAATTCCTCCACGGGAAAGCGTCCGGTAGCGACGCCGATCGCCCGTGCATCGACCGAACGGGCACACTCGATGTCGGCGGGAGTGTCGCCGATCACCACGACATCGCGCCCGGCTATTTCGATGCCGAGAATCTCTCGCGTGCGCCGCTGAGCGATCGCGGGGAGCTCCGGCCGATGCTCGTGGTCGGATCCGAACGCACCCACCGGGAAGCGAGCGGGGTCGATCCCCACGGCGCGCAGCTTCGCGTGTGCTCCCGGCTCGACGTTCCCCGTCACCAGACCCAGTACGACATCATCGCGCGACTCCAGGGCGTCGAGCAGCTCGGCGACGCCGCCCAGGAGCCGCGCTTCGAAGGTGGCCTGGCCAAGCTCGCCGGCGAGGCACTCCACGTACCGCCCGAGCAGGCGATCCATTCCCTCGTCGATGCGCGGGTCGTCGTGTCCCTCGAGGCGCATGAGGTCGCGCACGATCTGACGATCGGTCTTTCCGTCGAACCAGTAGTCGGCGGGACCAATGGAGCCGAACACCTCCATCAGGGCGCTGTGGATCGCGCGCCGCCCCGCGCCATCCGTCCAGAGAATCGTCCCGTCTATGTCGAAGAGAACGAGCCTCGATCGCGCAAGCGCGGTCATGCCCGGGTAAGGAGAAGGCCCGTGATGATGCCGGCGGCGCCCATCCCCTGCATGACCGTCGGCACCTCGTGAAGCAGGACCCACGCGAAGATCAGCGCCACCACCGGCTGGAGGTTTCCGTACATCGACGCACGCGTCGGCCCCAGCACGCGCACCCCCCGATACCAGCACAGGTACGCGATCACCAGCGCTCCGAGGCCGCTGAAGAGGATCGCGCTCCAGACCATGGGGGAGACCGCCGCCCACGCCGTCGCCAGGATCGTCGGTGTCGAAACGAGCAGTAGGGGAATGCTGCCGCCTACCATCGTGATCGCCACCACCTGCAATCCGTCGATTCGCGACGAGTACGGTTTCAACAGCACCGTGAACCCTGCCCAGCAAAAGCAACCACCGAGCACTAGGAGATCGCCGAACAGCGTCGACGCGCCTCCCCCGATCGTTTCCTGCCCGCCGACGACGAGCCCGATCCCGAGCACCGATATCCCGATCCCGAGCATCCCGCGCCGGCGGATGCGCTCGATGCCGAACATCCAGCCGAACAGGGCGACGAACGCCGGCGTCGCGGCAAGCACGAGCGCCGCGTTCCCGGCCCGGGTGTGCGCGATTCCCTGAATGAAGAGCAACTGGTAAAGCCCGTTGCCGAGCACGCCGAGGAGAAGCAGTGACAGCACATCGCGGCGTGCCGGCCATGGCTTGCCCATTGCCGACGCGATGATCACGAGGGCCACTGCGGCGATCGCCACCCGGACACCGTTGTAGGCGAGGGGCGGGAGATGAAGCGTGCCGTACTTCACGACGGCGATGTTGACTCCCCAGATCACCGCCATGAGGAGGAGCAGCATATCGGTCAGCGTGATGCCCGGACGGATCGCGGCGATGCCGCGCTCGGGCGTCAGCGTGCTGGCGGGGGATGACATCGTCGAAAGCTAACCGAGCGAGGCAGGGGGTGTCGCAGGCTATCAGCCGGTCAGCCAGCCTGGTTTTCCCGGCACCCGATGCGCCTCATGGAAGCTGCGCTGTTGCGGACCGCAGTCCCGGACGGGGCGCCCTGCCCTAGCCTGCCCGGCATGCATCCGACCACATTTCGACCATGCAGATCTCCTTCGCCCTCTTCGCGGACGCGGCCAACCTGTCCCAGGAAGGGAAGCTCAACATTCTCGGCGTGTTCGACGCCGTCCAGGTCGGTGGAATTCCGACCGTGCACCCTCGCGCGCATCTCGTGGTGAGGCTCAAGGGAACGCGGACCGACGTCGGCAACCATCGGGTGACCTTGCGGTGGGTCAATCCCGGCGGCTCGGAGCTCTGGTCCACGACGGGTGAGCTGAACATAGGCCAGCCGCCTACGGGAGTCTCGGAGCTCGACCTGCCGCTCATTGCGTCGATAGACCTTCCCATCGACGGAGCCGGTGAATACTCGCTCCAGATCGCGCTCGACGACGAACCTCGTGGGGAGGTTCCGCTCCAGGTGCGCGTGGGTGCACCGCCGCTGCCGAGGAATTCCCTGGTCAGCTAGGTCGTTGGTCAGCCAGGTCGTTTCGTGTGCCTCAGTCGGAGGCTGATCCGATGACTCGCCGTGCACAGCTGATGCGGCCCCTGAGGGCGGCGGCGTAATCATCGACCTCGCCGCGGAGCGTCTCCACGGCGTAGCCGCCGCGGCCGAGGGCCAGATGGACGATGCGCGCATCTCCGAGCGCGATCGCGACGTGGGTGATCCGGCGATCCTCACCATCGGAGAAGAAGAGCAGGTCGCCGGCTTCCAGCGCTTCGGGGCTCGCTTCGATCTCGACACCCTTCAGCGCCTGGTCGGCGGCATCCCGCGGAAGGGGAAATCCGTGCAGCCTGAAAATCGACTGCACGAAGCCCGAGCAGTCTGCGCCCCATGGCGTCACGCCCCCCCAGAGATAGCTCGTACCCTCGAACAGCCTCAGGGCGCTTCCAGCGATCTCCTGCGCTTCGGCCGGGAAGTGGAACGGGAGGTGACCGACACGGACCGCGTCGCCTTCCGTCAGCGTCAGGTCCTCCGTGAACAGCGCGCCGAGCGGGAGTGCCTGTGACGCCCCACTCTCCGCCTTCACGACACAGCCGAGCGACATACGCTGCTCCTTGCGCACCCGGTCATCGCTGCCGAGGTAGCCCTGGTGCATCCAGCCCTCGTATTCATCGTCGCCGCGGACCCGGAGCCAGTCGCCCCGCTCCTCGATGATCCGGAGGGTCCAGCCTCCCAGATACTGGGAAGTCTGGATCGCCGCGGCCCTCGGCTCCGCGAGCAGCGGCGCGATGGGTACCGTCACGCGTCTCGTCTTCATCATGTCCCTTTCAACGTGGTGGATGCGCGCCCGCGGATCATCGAGCGCGGCTCATCCGCTTTCCTCGTCCGCCAATCCATCGACCCCGTCACGCCCGCGTGCGGTGCGGACTCCGCGCTCGATCGCTTCCTCGAGTGCGGCCACCGCGAGCACCTCGATCTGCACCACCGGTGCCGCACGCCCCTCGAGGGGCGCAAGCGCGAAGACGACATCGCCGTCGAAGGTCGTGCCGGCCGGAGTTATTCGCCTGAGCAGCGCGGCGGCGGCTGCCCCTGCAAGCTGCTTCAACTCCACGCGCGACAGCGGTGCACTGGCGATCACCACCGCCAGCGTCGTGTTCTGCATGGCCGCACTCCCGAAGCGCGTGGCTGGCGGCTCCTCCCTCAGGAACCGTGCACTGTCGATGAACCGGCCGTCGCGCCGCGCACCGGCGATGATCCTGCCCGCCGCATCGCGCACATCACCGAAGGCGTTCACTACCGCCAGCGCCGCGACGGTGGCTCCGGCGACCGTCACCACCGCGGCGCCGACCCCACCCTTCATCGCCCCGCCGACTCCGCCCACCTTCCCCACCGTCGTTCCGGTGCCCGCGCCGACGCTTCCCTCCTCCACGAGTCGGGTCGCACTGTCCGCGGCCTGATACGCCATCCCCGCGGTGGGGCGCGCGGCGAATCGTCCGAGCGGAGCGAGATCGAAGACGACGGCTGCGGGCACTATCGGAACGACTCCGCCACCGACCGGGAAGCCCCGGCCGCGCTCCTCCATCCAGCACATCACACCCGCGGCAGCGTCCAGGCCGTAGGCCGACCCGCCGGTAAGGAGGATCGCATCGATGCGATCCACGAGGTGCCGGGGCGAGAGTGTGTCGAGCTCCCTGGTACCGGTTGCGCGCCCGAGAATGGCCACCGAGCCGCGGAAGGGCGCATCGGCGCCGCGGATGACGGTGAGGCCCGTGCCGCCCTGCACATCCGTGGCGTGACCGACGACAAGTCCGAGGGGACCGAAGTCGGGCGCCGCCAGCGCCTTCACGCGGGTGGCGTCTTGTCGGCCCGGGTCGGCTGTGGCTTGCCGGCCTTCGCCGCGCATGTCTTGCAGAGCGTCACGCCGCGCATGTTGCAGATGAGACAGATGAAGGTGCCGCAGTCAGCGCACGGATATCCCTCCGAGGCGCGCTCCTCGTTCCCGCACGCACGGCACATCATCGCGTCTCGTTCCTGAAGCTCTGGCATCGGAACCTCGTGTTCGGGTTGCTTCCGTTCAGCGATCGAGTCGGTAGGACTTGATCTTCTTGATGAGCGTCGCGCGCGAAATTCCGAGCTCCTGCGCGGCATGCGTTCGATTGTCATTGTGCGCGCGCAGCGTCCGCTCGATGTGCATTCGCTCCACGTCGTCGAGAGATCGAGGTACGTGGTGGTCGACATCGGCTCCGCTCGCTATGCGCACTTCCGCAGGAAGATGCGCTGCTTCGACCCGGCCTGCGCCTCGCGCCATGATCATCGCGCGTTCCAGAACGTTGCGGAGCTCGCGAACGTTGCCGGGCCAGGGGTAGCGCAGCAGCTGCTCCAGCGCGCTCTCGCCCAGGGTTCGCGGGGCTTCGGGCAGCTGCGCGTTCAGCTCGTCGATCACGTTTCCGATGAGCTCGACGAGATCCTCGCGCACGCGCGCCCGCAGCGGAGGGAGCGCTACCGGCATCACGCTGAGCCGGTAGTACAGATCCTCCCGGAAATTCCCCGCCGTCACTTCGCCCACTAGATCCTTGTGAGTCGCGGCCAGGACGCGTACGTCGACCAGGACCTCCCGCGTGCCTCCGGCTCGCCGAAACCCCTTGCCCTCCAGCACGCCGAGCAGCTTCGGCTGCAGGGCGGGTGCGAGGTCGCCTATCTCATCGAGGAAGATCGTCCCGCCCGAGGCCACGTCGAACAGGCCGGGTCGCGACGGACCAGCCTCGCCGCGCTCCTCGCCAAAGAGCTCGGTATCGAGCGACGCCGCCGTCAGCGCCGCGCAGTTCACCTGGATGAACGGATGCCCGGCACGCGGGCTCATCGCATGAATGAGCTCGGCGACTCGTCCCTTGCCCGCCCCACTCTCTCCCAGCAGGAGCACGGTGGTCTTGGCGCTCGCCGCGAGGAGGGAGATCTGCTCGTTGAGCTCACGCATCATCGGCGACGATCCCAGAAGCACCGGAACGTTGCCCGCCACGCGTCGGTCGGTGATGTACCGGCTCATCTGACGGAGCCGCGCCTTCTCGAACGCCCGGTCTGCAACCACCGCGAGGTGATCGAACTCCACGGGTTTCATGAGAAAGTTCTCGGCTCCGAGCTGCATCGCCTTCACGGCCTGCTCCACATCGCCATGGCCCGTCATCATGATCACGACAGGCTCGTGCTCACGAAGACGCTCCAGCACATCGAAGCCGGTCATGTCGGGAAGCCGGAGATCGAGCAGGACGAGGTCCGGGCGGACCCGCCGGAACAGAGCCACGCCCTCGGCGCCGGTATGAGCGCGATGCACCGTATGACCGCCGGTCCGCTCGAAGAACGAGCCGAGCGAAGCGGTGATCGCCGCCTCATCGTCGATGAGAAGCACGTTCGCCATCAGATGGCAGGCTTCGGAAGGCTTGCGGCGGGATACGCCGAGGATTGTTCCGGCATGTCGTCGGAGGAAGGACGCGGCGAGGCTTCGGCGCCCGCGCCGCGACGGCCAAGCTTATCGACGTATCCGGACGCGGTCAATCGCGTCTCGGAACGAGCAGCAGCGCCGCGAGGGGAGCGACCGTTATGTCGAGGGGGGTCATGCCGACGACATCCCCATCCGCCTGCACTTTTCGCGGGGGAATCGTCTCGATCCGGAACTGCTTCCCCGGCACGTACAGGAGGCATGCATCGCTGCTGAAATCCTTCCGGAGGAGCCGCCACATGACGCGCATCGAATCCCGCAGCGTCCGGGGTGAAAAGATGCAAAGGTCGAGCAGCCCGTCATCGGAGCGTATCCCCGGGCCAAGGCTGAACAGGTCATTGAGCACGGCCCCGAAGTTCGCGACCATCACCGCCGAGGCGCGACGCTCGTGCACGATTCCATCGACGGTCGCGCGGACTGTGAAGTCCTCCCGTCGTATCACCGCGCGCGCAGCACTCAGCACGTATGCGAAAACGCCGAGTCGGCGCTTGAGTCGCGCGGGAGCGCCCTCGACCATGCGGACATCGATGCCTACGCCGGCGGAGAAGGCAAAGCGAGGGCCGCCGACAATCTCACCCAGGTCTATGTGCGCCTCGATTCCGTGCACGAGCGCCTCGACCGCGGCGTCGAGCGCAACCGGAATACCGAGCGTCCGGCCAATGAGGTTGCCCGTCCCGCCCGGAAGGATGCCCACGGGCGTTCCGCTTCCAGCCAGCGCGCCGATGACCTCCACCGCCGTGCCGTCGCCGCCGAGAGTGAACACCGCGTCATATTCGGCGTGCATCCGCAGCGCGAGTGCGGCACCGTGGCCCGCTGCCTCGGTCAGAACCGCGTCGCACCTGATCCCCCATTTCCCGATGGCGGCGAGGGCGGCAGCGTGGAACCGGCCGCCCCGTCGCGACACGGGATTGACGATGAGCAGTGCGTGGCGGATCAGAACCGCCACACCTTGAACAGGTCGGCTCCCAGCTGCGGCGGCGTGGAGAGAAATCCCCGCGGTCCGGACTTCGAGCAGAGCAGCGCCGTCGAGCTCGGCTCCATGCTCAGCGCTGCGGAGAATCCATTGTTCAGCCGATGCTCGAGCCTCACGCCGATCGACTCGAACAGCTTCCCGGTATTCGTGTTCATGCTGAGAAGATCGTCGAGCTGACAGAGGTTCGTGTTCGCGCTCACGAAGGTCCGCTTGCCGAGCTGCTTCCCCACACCGAGGCGAGTGCCCAGGAGGAGGTCGATCGCCGTCTCGTTGCCGACCTGTCCCGGTGTCGCCGCCTCGATCTGGAAGAGGTCGAGTGCTCCGCCGGCGAACCGATCGCCGAGATAACTCCCGAGCGTGGGCAGCAGAATGGCCGCGGCGGTACGCAGGTTCTCGTTGCCGGCGGCGCCGAGCTCAAAGCTCGGGGAGCCCGTGACCAGATAGCTCAGCAGGTCGGATGTGGACATCGCCACGGTCGCATCCGCGCTGGACAGCTCGATCCTCGGCTGCTCGAGCGTTCCGTAGATGCGCACGCGGACTCGCACATCGCGTCCCGCGCCGTCGGTCTGCGCGCTTCGCACGTTGTGAATCGCGGAGATGTCGAGAGTCGGATTCAGCTCGGCCTCGCCGAAGAACACCACGCGACCCTGCTCGACCTGGAAGGTTCGCTGCACGACGCCGAGGTTGAGCCGGTAGGTACCGCGGTTGGCGCTCAGCGTTCCCTCGAGCGCGAGCCGCGATATGGAGTCGGGAAGCGTTGCGCCACCGAAACCGAGCGCCGGATCGACTCGCGCCTTTACCGTCCTGACGCTCACGCCCCCGCCAAGCTGAATGTGCGCTTCGGATGAGCGCAGCCAGACATCGTTGCCCACGAGGATCTGGACATCCCTGACCTGGAGATTCCCCAGGAAGGCGCTGGAGTCGGCGAGCCGGTTGCGGTTGGCGGTCATCGTCGTGTCGAGATCGCGCACGCTGACGAGCCGTTTCTCGACGAGCTCGGGAATGAACAGCGCGCCCTGCGTGACGGTGACATTTCCGGTGAGTGTCGCACCCGATTTGGGCCCGTTGAGCTGAAGCACGGAGTTGATCGTGAGGTCGGCTACCCGCGGGAGTTGAACCGCGCGGAAGTCACGGGCGTTGAACGTGAGCCCGAACACGGGGTTCTCGAGATTCCTGTAGTTGACCGACCCACGCAGCCACGCCGTATCCGCGCGCGTCGCGCCACTCTGCGCGACGAGCCGGCGAATCCTGAGGCTGTCGCCCTCGAGGAGGACGTCGGCGTTCACGCGCTGGAGGGTTATCCCGGCCGCGGGCAACCGAAGCCCGCCCTCGAATACCTCGACGTTCCCGGTGAAGGCGGGCGCGCGAGCGGTGCCAGCGAGCGTGACCTGCGCCCCGATCGCACCGCGGGCATCCTGAACCTGGGAAGTGAAGGCCTCGAGAACCTCGAGGTCGACGCTGTCCGCGCGGATCACTCCACGAAGCGGCTCGTCGCGCAGCCGGCTCGCTACCGGCACCAGCGCCAGGTCGATCGGCAGGGAGACCGCGGCCGCTATCGCGCGTGCGCCCCTGCGATACAGGCCGAGATCGGCATCGACTCGACGGTTCGCGTACGTGGCCGACCCCGTCACGCGCTCCGCCCTCACATCGGCAAACCGGGCGGCGGTCAGGTTCATCGTCGCGCGCATGGTGGGATCCTGCCGCGTGCCGGCAACGGAGACTCCAACATCGACCCAGCCATCCAGAACGGTGTTTCGCCCGGTGAGGGCGCGGATGTCGTTCAGGTCCACGCTGTCGGCATCGAACTGAAAGTCGATCGCGCCAGTCTCTGGCAGTCGACCGGCGAGGGCGACGCGGCCGCCATTGTCGCTGATCAGGAGTGTTGGATCGACAGTCAGATCCGGGCCCGCGATCGCGAGCCGGGACGGCGCGGAAAGCCGCCACTGTCCGGCATCGCGTGCGCCGAATGCGAGCGTGTCGATGAGAAGCTCCGTGAGCACGGTGCTCCGCCGGATGTCAGCGCTCATCGATGCGCCAAGAGACGGGCCCTCTGCGACGAGATTGAGCCGCCCCCTCTCCGGATCGCTCACTCCGAGGTTGGCGGTCAGTGAAGCCAGCCGAACACCGCCGACGAGCGCGCTGTCGAGGCGAAGGCGCAGCGCACCGGATGGTGTTCCAAACAGGTCTCGCGCTTTTACGCCGCCCTCCAGCGATGCCGCCCGATGCTCTCCGATCACCAGGTCCGAGCCCATCAGCTCGCCGCTGAGATCGAGTCGATCGACTCCGCCGGCCAGGAAGCCGCGAAGTGAGACGCCACCGCCAAGGGAATCGCCAGGCGCGTCCATCAGCAACTCGACCCTGCTGTCGTCGGTCGGCCGAAGCCAGGGACGAAGCGCACCGAGGGAGTCGAGAACGAGGTCATACTCGAGCGAGTCGCGAACTCCTGGCGACGTTCCGAGGCGACCGGACGCTGCGAGCGTGAACCGGTTGGACGCAATTGCCATGGTATCCACACGCACCCGCCCGTTCCCGAATGCCAGGCGCACGCGCGACGGCCGCAGGTTCACCTCTCCGACTCGCGAGCGATCGATGTCGAATGCGAGTGGGCCGACGAGGTTGGCGAGAGAGTCGCCCGTCAGGTCTCCCTCGAACTGCGCGGTGATTCGCGTGACAGGCAGGCCGTCGCGCTCGAGCAGCATCGCGACGTCCAGCTCGGCGATCCCCGCGCGACCGCGAACGGCGTAACCGGGAAGCACCATGTCCACGCGTCCGTCGAAGACCATCCGACCTGCGGGGCCGGTGAGCGTCGTCGTGACGTCGAGGCTCTCGGACGTTCCTCTCGCGCGCAGCGGTCCCTGGTAGCTTCCGCGTAACGGCAGCTCTGGATACGACCGCGCGAGTGTGGTGAAGGAAACAGGCGCGGCTACGATGTCGACGTCGTACGCGAGGTAGGGCTCGCCGTAGGTGACACGACCCGAGCCGGTGAAGTGGTTCGGAGCACCCGGCCCATCGGTGTGAGTGACGTCGGCATCGCTGAACCGCACATCGAGCCACGATGAATCCAGCGTCGCCCGCCCGGCGATGGTTCCGCCGAGTGGCGGGAACTCCGGGAAGAGATGTCGAATGGTACGCAGGTCAAGCGTCGAGACGTCCACCTGGAATCCGTGAAACGCCGTGAGGGCCGGATACAGAATGTCGAGCGCGCCCCTGCCGGTGGCACGGGTGATCGCACCGGGCACGTGTGCGTCGGAGAAGGTCACCCGTGCATCGTCGACCATGAAGCGCGTGACCGGTCCGCCGCGACCGCGCACCGTTCCGCGAATCGTGCCCTGCCAGTCAACCGGCAATGGACCGCCGTTGAACTGCGTGAGAAGGGCGAAATCCACTGGGAGCGCCTCGATGTCCACATCCCGAACCTCGAGCACGGGGCCACCGACCCCGAACGTCATGTCGCCCCTGAGGCGAGAGCTCGTCGTGCGGACATCCATGTCGGTGATGACGTAGTCGATGAACTCCGGATCTGGCCGACTGCGGATCTCGAGGTTCATCACGCCGCCGCCCGTGGTCGGCAACGTCGGGTACACCCAGGCGATATCACTCATCGAGACCGTATCGCCATCGATGCTGACGTAGTAGCGCGTGGCGAGGTCGCTGCCCCAGACGACCTTGCCCTTCGCGGATCCGGCCGAGCCGGGAAGCTTGAAGTGCGGAAGGTCGATCCAGGCGGAGTCCGCGAGCAGGCGGACGTTGCCCTGGGCCTCGGTGACACGTATCGGAGGGTCGGAACCGAGCGCGCTCAGCGAACGGATGTCCACGAACCGTCCGGTGCTGTCCGGGTCGGCCCAGCGGACATAGCTGGATTCGAGCTCCATCTCCGTCCAGCGACGGGTGCGGGTGAATCCTTCCGAGATGCGCCGGAACTCGCCATCGTCGCGGGCCAGGTGCTCCGCTATTGCGCTGTCGCGCCTGGCACCTCGCAGGGAATCATCCGGATGCCAGGGCAGGGTGACTATCAGCGTGCCGCCGCGCACCGCGGCGGTGTCCACGACGATGTAGTCGCCGAAGCCGCCCTGCACCTTTGGAAGTCCGCGCGGCCCCCTGGGAAAGATCCGGCGGTAGTTCCACTCGCCATTCTCGTGCTGTGCGATGCGAACGATCGGCCGCTCCACCTCGAGTCGCGCGAGCAGGATCCGGCGATCGAAGAAGTCGCGCAGGTCGTACTGCACGGTGATCGGGCCGGTCGCGACGAAGAGCGAGTCGTCCGTATCGCGGATCTCGATCGAGTCGATGGTGATGCCGGCCAGCATGCCGCCGGTGATCCGCCCGATGTGCACGCTCCCCTGTACACGCGAGGTGATGCGGGATTCCACGAAGTCCCTCACCTTGTCGCGCCCGTACGTCGTGCGGGTGATCGACGCGAGCACGAGCACGGCGATGAGGCCGATCGCGAGAATCGACGCGGTGCTGACGAGGGCGACGAGGCGGCGGCGTGTCATGTGACTAGAACGCCGGGCCGATCGAGAAGTTGAACGTCAGCCGCTTGAGCCAGCTCGAGGGCTGCGAGGGAACGAAGGTCTGGCCGCAGGGACGGCTGACAAGGTTCACGACCTCCAGCTGCTTGGGCGGATCGCCGGGGTTGTCGCCCTCGACGATCGGACGTGTGTTGCCCGGGCTCACGCAGTACAGCGGCGCGACTCCGCCGGGATCCGCACCGCGAAAGGCATTGTACGCTATACCGGCAGGGCGATCGTAGGGATTGAACCCGACGTCGACGCGGATGGGGCCCACGGGCGACGCGACCCTTATTCCCGCTCCCGGAGTGATGCGGATGTCCTTGAAGCTGCCCGCATCGGCAGTCGAGCGGTTCCTGTTCCAGACCCGGCCTGCATCGACGAACAATGCATACCGAAGCAGGTCTCTCAGGATGGGACTGGGGAGTCGCGCCTCCAGATTGGCCACGATGAGCGTATTGCCCCCAGTGGGAACCGCGCGCCAGTCGGTCCGCGCGATCGTGGAGTCGGCGCGATAGTAAGTGGAGTCCGCACGATAATACGTCTCGCCGTTCCCGCCGGCCACGATCGTGAAGGTGTCAACGACGTACGCGACCGGACCCAGCTCGTTGAACCGGAACCCGCGCACCGAGTTCGGACCACCCGCGTAGAGCCGCTCCTGCGGAGGGACGTACTGACTCACGTTTCGAATCAGGCCGTCGGTACCGCCCGTCAGCGAGATGTTGTTCCCCACCACCGCGCCCCCGTAAAGCCGAACGGCGAGCTCGACGCCGCTGCCGACGTTCCAGAATCGCCTTGCGTCGCCGACGACGGTGTTGAACTGAAGCGTCTCGTCGGAGAGGATCGCTTCGGATGCATGCCTCAGGTCCAGACGCAGCGATGAGCCGCCGCCACTCGCGGATGGAGCCCGATCGCGTGAAAAAGTCACGCTGGCGATAGCCAGTGGCTGCTTCTCCCTCACGCGCGCACGCTCATCGGGCCCGCACAGGTTGAACAGGGCGCAGTAGATGGCCGGCTGCGCCTCGGTTCGGCCGTACTCGAGCTGGTACGACAGTCCCAGAATCAGGCCGGGTCCGAGGTCGCGGGTGAGCGATGCGACGCCGCCGATTGGCACCGAACGGAAATACGCGAGGTACTCCGACCGCTGCTCGCTGTAGCCCGTGAGCGACGGGATGTTGCGCGGACCGAGCCCGAAGAGACCGGGCTGGCGCAGCGTCGCGCTCAGGCGGTAGTTGAGCGTGTCGCTGTACAGGTCGCGCTCCACCGTGCCGGTGCAGAGCCCCTCCGCGCCGTCGAGCGGGTGGCCGACGCCGATCTTGGACAGGCGCGTGGTCAGCTCCAGCTGTCGCGCCCCGCCGATGAAGTTGCGATCGGTGATGGTCGCCTGCGCACGAACGCAGTCCAGCGTCCCCCAGCCGAGGCCGACGCGCACGTCGCGAAGCGCACCCTCGTGAAGCACCACCTGTACGGTGACGAGTGAATCTCCCCCCTGGCCCGAGCTGTCCTGCACCAGGCCGACCTCGACGTGCCTGTAGGCGCCGGTCTGGAAGAGATAGCGCCGAGCGTCGATGAGCTTCTGCTCGCTGTACAGGTCACCGGGCTGGAATCCGAGGAGGCGGCGAACGACCGGGTCGCCGATCTGCTGCGACTCTCCGTCGACATCCGAGTCGGCGATGATGTCGATCGTGCCGAGGCGTGCACGTGTTCCCGGAACGACGGTGATCTGCACTGAAGCAGCGTGCCGGTCGTAGGATATGTCGTAGCCGCGGAAGACATCCGCGTACGGATATCCGCTGTTTCGCAGCGACCGCGTGATGTACGCCAGGGCCGAGCCGAGCGCCTCCTTGTCGAATCGCTGGCCAAGCGCGAGCGGCAGTCCCCGCCGGATGCGCGCCGAGTCCGGAAGCCCTTCCAGGCCCGACAGCTCGAGGCTGTCGATCAGCGTCGGAGCCCCCTCGTCGATCCTGAAGTGAACACCAATCACGCGCGTGGCAATGGGCGTGGTGTCCAGACCGACCGCGACGTCGTAAAACCCGCGATCCTGGTAGAAGCGGAGCAGGCGCACCGAGTCCAGCGGCAGGTGCACCGGGTCGAGACAATGGCGTGAGCCGATGAACCTCGCGTAGCGGTACAGCGTGCCTGACGGCGTCGTCGCGATCTGCGCCGCGAGGCGCGCCGCGGAGAAGGTGCGGTTTCCCTGGAAGGTCAGGCGCCGAACCTCGGTGTCTCCCGGATCACAGTCGATCTCCTGTGCGGCCAGGGGCTGCGCGGCGCCAATCACGAGGATGGAGGCGAGGCTGAGCGCGCCAAGGGCGGCGCTGCGCAACATTATCCGGCATCCGCCCGCCGG
>JBGTMW010000364.1:0-2370 GCA_041743365.1 Gemmatimonadaceae bacterium | reverse complement strand
CCCCGGCCACGCCGCCACCACCGCGTCCCCCTGACGCACCCGCAGCGCCGGGCGGTCCGCCGGGAACAGTACTCGGTACCGCGGCGACGGCGCGCGGCACCACGGGCGGATTCGAAAGAATCTCCAGCCGCAGCTCGAGCGGATCCCTCCCGGCAGCGTGGGCAAGCTCATCGATGAACGACTGGATCGGGAACGCATAGCCGTTGCTTCCCGGAGCCCGCAGCGCACCGGTGGGAATGCCGCTCGCCATGACGGATGCATCGAGCGCGTAGTTCTCGATGTAGCCTCCCGGGAACTCCCCTGCCTGCATACCGGCGCTGCTGGCGAACTGGTTCCCCTCGCCGAACGAAACGAAGTGATCGCGCCAGGCAACGACCTTCCCGCTCGCGTCGAGCCCGCCCCTGAGATAATGCCAGCCTGCAGGACGATAGAAGTCGTGCTGCATGTCGTCCTCGCGCGTCCACAGCAGCTTAACCGGAACACCGATCTCCTTCGCGATCCACGCAGCCTCGACCATGTAGTCGTTGGTGAGCCGCCGGCCGAACCCACCACCCATGCGGGTGAGATTGATCGTGATCGCATCCGGCTCGATCCCGAGCGTCCTTGCGACCAGAGTGCGACCGTTGGCCGGCGTCTGACTCGGAACCCAGAGCTCCAGCTTCCCGTCCTTCCAGCTCGCGGTGCAGTTCTGCGGCTCGAGCGGAGCGTGGGCGAGGAACGGATAGTAGTACGACGCCTCCACCGTCTTCACGGCCCCCGCAAGCGCTGCCTCGACATCGCCATCCCGGCGAATCGATCGCTGCTGCGGCTCTTTCGAGAGCTCTGCGGCCCTCGCGGCGAAACCCGCGCTGCTCTGCGTCGCCGTCGGCCCCTCGTTCCAGGTGACTCGGAGCCGCTGCCGCGCTGAGCGCGCGCCCCACCAGCTGTCCGCAACAATCGCGACGCCTCCCACGAGCCCGCTGAGGTTGTCGGTCCCGGCGACGACGAAGGCGTGGCGAACGCCGGGCAGCGTCCTGATCTCCTCGACGTTGGCGGTCTCGACCTTCCCGCCGAATACCGGACACTTCTCGAAGACCGCGTGGAGCATCCCCGGCATGGTGACGTCGATTCCATAAAGCGGCTGCCCGGTCACGATCCTGAAGTTGTCGACGCCGGGGATGCGCGAGCCGATGATTCGAAAGTCCTTCGGATCCTTGAGCGCGACCGTGTCGAGATTCGGCGGGGTGAGCGTCGAGGCCCTGTCCGCCAGCTCACCATAGGTGAGACGCCGGCTGCTGCGGCCGTGCGTGACGACGCCTGCCGCGGTGCTGATCTCCGACTCGGGAACTCCCCACGCCCGTGCCGCAGCCGTTACCAGCATCGCCCGCGCGGCGGCGCCCACGCGTCGCATCGGGAGCCAGTTCTGCGGCGTGCAGTTGCTGCCGCCGGCGAACTGGGCCGGCGTGTACTTCTCGGTGTCGAGCGGTGCCTGCTCGATCGTCACCGACTTCCAGTCGACATCCAGCTCCTCGGCGATGAGCATCGGCAGCATCGTCTTGACGCCCTGCCCGATCTCCGGGTTCTTCGCCATGATCGTCACGGCGCCGGTCGGCGTGATCCGGATGAATGCGTTCGGGACGAAATCGGCCGCGGTCTCCGCCCCGAAGACATCCGAAGCCGAGTCGAGGAAAGGGATGTACGTCGCGAGGAGCATCCCGCCGCCAGCGATACCGCTGACGCGGAGGAACTGCCGGCGATTGACGCGTATGGTCGTGGCCATTGGGAATCTCCTCAGGAGTTGGACTCGTCCGGACTACCGGACGGACGTCGTCCGTTCGAGCTCGCGCTCGGCATCGCCGCCGCCGCGTGAATCGCCTGGCGTATGCGGATGTACGTCGCGCACCGGCAGAGATTGCCGTTCATTGCAGCGTCGATGTCTGCGTCGGTCGGCTTCGGCGTCTGGGCGAGCAGCGCCGATGCGGACATGAGCTGGCCGGCCTGGCAGTATCCGCACTGTGGCACGTCGAGCTCCTGCCACGCGCGCTGCAGCGGGTGGGATCCGTCGGTGGAGAGCCCCTCGATGGTCGTGACACGGGCGCCCTCGACCGCGGTGATCGGAAGGATGCAAGAGCGCGTCGGGTTCCCATTGAGGTGTACCGTGCACGCCCCGCACTGGGCGACGCCGCAGCCGAACTTCGTGCCCTTGAGCTCGAGGACGTCCCTGAGCACCCAGAGGAGGGGCATGTCTGAGGGGACATCCACCGTCGCGGATTTCCCGTTGACTGTGAAGGTGACTGGCATGGGCGGGACCGCTCCTGGGTGGGTTCTGCGGTGAGGGCCGGCGTGCAGGCAACCCAGCGTACCGGTAAGGTAGGCTCGACCGCCGGCCGC
>JBGTMW010000363.1:0-1985 GCA_041743365.1 Gemmatimonadaceae bacterium | reverse complement strand
GTCAACGCCAGGTGCGCTGTCAGCACTCCCGCCACGCCGGCCAGCGCCGCCAGTACCACACCTTCGGCCAGCAACTGCCGGGTGAGGCGCCCGCGTCCTGCGCCGAGCGCGGTGCGAATCGCGAACTCCTCCTCGCGCCGGAGGCCGCGCGCGAGCTGGAGATTGGTGACGTTCGCGATCACGATCAGCAGGATGAGAAGCGTTGCGCCGGTGACCGCCAGGAGCACCGGGCGAACCGCGCGGGTTACGTCGTCCTGGAGTCCGACGACCGTCGCACCGCCCACCGGATACGAGCCGGCATTCCGCGCGGCGATGTCGGCCATCAGCGCGTCCACCTCGTGCTCCACGGTCGCGAGTGGCACCCCTTCACGTGCTCGAGCGATCATGCGGAGGTGCCGGCAGGTGCGGCACGCCCAGGGCTGAGTCGCGTTGTAGCGCAGCGGACGCCAGACATCAGCCGCGGGATCGACGACGTTCTCGAAGGTCGCCGGCATGATCCCGCGAACCTCGTGCAGCTCGCCATGGAGCGAAATCGTCCGGCCGATGATGGTCGAGTCGCCGGAGTAGCGGCGTGTCCAGAGCCGATTCGACAGGATCACGACACGGGGCGCGCCCGCCGTCTCATCGTCCGCCAGGAGACCGCGACCGAACCCCGGCTGGACGCCTAGCACATCGAGATAGCGCCAGGTGACGCGTTGACCCACGAGTCGCTCGGACTCGGCGGCGCCATCGCCGATGAGCGTGGGCTGCCAGCTTCCGACGGCGGCGGCACTCTCCAAGGTCTGTGCGCGATCGGCGACGTCCATGAACGTCTGCCATCCCATGTTCGACCGCCCGCCGTTCGCATCCCGCTCCCACACCATCGCGATCCTGTCCGCGCCCGGGTAGGGCAGGGGACGCAGGAGCACCGGGTTCACGACGCTGAAGATCGCAGTCGCTGCGCCGATGCCGAGTGCGAGGGTCAACACGCAGAGCGCGGTGAACGCCGGCGCGCGCCAGAGGAGACGGACGGCATGACGCAGGTCGGCGGCGAAGGATCGCATGAGGCCGTCTCCAGCGGAGTGAGGGAGCGCGCGGGGGCGAAAGACCCGGAGAGCGATGATGGTTTCGCCCCAGAACCAGAGCGCGCGTGCGGTGGGCGACCGCTCCGCGATGCGTGGATCGGCGAAGCTCTCGAGGATGTCGCCGAGCAGCGCGTCGCCTTCGTCGCCGCGAAGCCTGCGCTCGAGGAGACGAAGTGCAAGCCGCGGCGGACGCGGAGGCGCGGTATATGACGTCACGGCGCCTTCAGGCCGACGTCGAGACCAGCGGTGAGCGTGCGAAGACTCTCGAGCGACCGGCGCACCGCAACGCGCCCCGCGCCTGTCGCCTTGTAGTACTTCTTTCGCCGACCGCCACGCTGTGGCGTGGGCTCGCCCGTCCACGAGCCGACGAGCCCCTTGTCCTCCAGGCGCGTCAGCGTCTTGTAGACGGTGCCGAGCGTGAGGTCGCGCCCCGTGCATCGTTCGATCTCATTGCGCACGGGTACACCGTAGGCTTCGGGTCCGACCCGCAGGAGCGCCAGCATGACGACCTGCTCCAGCTCTCCGAGCATTCGACTCCATATGTTCGACTTTGCCTATGTTATAGGCACATCGGGTCTCGAGTCAAGATCCGCAGCATCGTCGGGAAGAGAATGCAGCCTCGTCACGTATGCGCGGCGGTCCTCCGGCGCCCGGGTGGAGATGGCGGCGCGGGATCGCGCGGTGGATGACGCCGGACAATCGGGATCTAGTGATCTGATTGCGAGATCCGGATAGCAGTCAGCGACGAAGCCACCGGCAACGGCACCTCCAACAACGATGGAAGAACGATTGAACGGATTTCAACGGATCATGCGTGCGCCGGGATAAACCGGCGTGGAGTTGTGAATGAAAGAGTCACACAGGAAAGGTCTAGCGAACCATCCTGACCCCGAGTCATGCGTTGTCCGTCGTAAGGCGGTC
>JBGTMW010000362.1:0-11130 GCA_041743365.1 Gemmatimonadaceae bacterium | reverse complement strand
GGCGCCCGGCCTTCGCCAGCGGCAGCGGCCGTTCGTCCTCCAGCCAGCGCCGACAGCGTCGGCAGCGCCGGTAACCTCGGTGCGCGTCCGCAGGTCGAGGGAGAGATGGAATGGAAGCCGGTGGCACCTACGTACGCGCCGGCATCTCCTCGCGGCGCGTCGGCAGAGCCCTGGGCGGGAACCGCGACTGACACCGACGAACCACTGGTCCGTGAAGTACGCGCGCCTCGCCCCGGAGTCGAGGACGATCGCGACCGGGTCCAGCCTGGCGACAGGGTCGTCCTGATCATCGAGAACGACCTGAACTTCGCGAAGGTCGTGCTGGACATGGCGCACGAGAAGCGGTTCCTCGGAATCCTCGCGCTCGACGGCGAAGAGGGGATCGATCTCGCGCACGAGTACAAGCCGGATGCGATAACGCTGGACATCGACATGCCCGTGATGGATGGCTGGTCGGTGCTGGATCGCCTGAAGCACCACCCGGACACGCGCCACATTCCCGTTCACATCATCTCAGGCGTCGACAAGCGCCAGGAAGGCCTGAAGCAGGGTGCGCTCGCCTACCTGGAGAAGCCTGTGAGCAAGGAAGCGCTCGAGGATGCGTTCGGTCGGATCTCCAGCTTCATCGACAAGCGCGTCCGCAACCTGCTCGTTGTCGAGGATGACGAGAACCAGCGGCGGAGCATGGTCGAGCTCATAGCCCACGAGGACGTGCAGATCACCGCGGTCGCCACGGCAGAGGAGGCGCTGGCGGAGCTGGAGAACTCGCCGTACGACTGCATGGTTCTGGATCTCGGGCTCAACGACATGAACGGCTTCGAGCTTCTCGAGCGCGTGAAGGCGGATGCGCGCCGGAAGGACCTCCCGATCATCGTCTACACCGGTCGCGACCTCTCCTCGGCCGAGGAGACGCGGCTCCGGAAGTACGCGGAGACGATCATCGTCAAGGACGTCAAGTCGCCGGAGCGGCTGCTCGATGAGACGGCGCTGTTCCTGCACCGGGTGGAGGCCAAGCTGCCGGACCAGAAGCGAAGGATGCTCGAGCGGCTGCACAACGCCGACGGAGTGTTCGCGGGCAAGCGGGTGATGATCGTGGACGATGATGTCCGCAACATCTTCTCGCTGACGAGCGTGCTGGAAGGGCACGGCATGACGGTGACGTTCGCCGAGAACGGAAAGGATGCGCTGTCGGTTCTGGGAAACACCCCCGACGTGGACCTCATCCTGATGGACGTCATGATGCCCGAGATGGATGGCTACGAGACGACGCGTGCGATCCGCGGCATGAGCCAGTTCCGGAACCTGCCGATCATCGCCCTGACGGCGAAGGCGATGAAGGGTGACCGCGAGAAGTGCATAGCGGCCGGTGCCTCGGACTACATCACGAAGCCGGTGGACACCGAACAGCTCCTGTCCCTGATGCGTGTATGGCTGTACCGGTAGGCCGTACGCCGGGGACGTCGCTTCCCGACACCCCGGCGTCGTACGATCCTGCGCTCGAGCGAATCGAGATCGAGCTGCTGCTCGAGGGAATCTACCGTCACTACGGTTTCGATTTCCGGGCCTATGCGTACGCGTCGATCAGGCGGAGGCTGTGGAAGCGCATCGAGGCGGAGGGATTCGTGAGCATAACGGCGCTCCAGGAAAGGATCCTTCACGATCCCGACATGATGGAGAAGCTGCTGCTGGATCTCTCCATCAACGTCACCTCGATGTTCAGGGACCCGAAGTTCTACGTCGCGTTCCGGGAGCAGGTGGTCCCGCTGCTCAGGACGTACCCCTTCATGAGGCTCTGGCACGCCGGCTGCTCGACGGGAGAAGAGGTCTACTCGATGGCCATTCTCCTGGAGGAGGAAGGGCTCTACGAGCGCGCGAGGATCTACGCCACCGACATCAACGACATCGTCATTCAGCGTGCGAAATCCGGTATCTTCCCGCTCGACCGGATGCAGGAATACACCGAGAACTACATCAATGCGGGCGGCACCAGGTCGTTCTCCGAGTACTACACCGCGAAGTACGATGGCGCGCTGTTCAGCCCGGCCCTCCTTCGCAACATCGTCTTCTCGCAGCACAACCTCGTAACCGACCGGTCGTTCAGCGAGTTCAACGTCATCCTTTGCCGAAACGTGCTGATCTACTTCGACAAGACCCTCCAGAACCGGGTGCATCACCTGTTCTACGAGAGCCTGTCCACGTTCGGGATTCTCGGGCTGGGGAGCAAGGAATCGCTGAAGTTCTCGGAGTTCGAGGACTGCTACGAGGCGATCAGCCTCGCGGACAAGATCTACCGGAAGGTCAAGTGAGCGCGCCCGGAATCGTGGTCATCGGCGCGTCGTGGGGCGGGCTTCAGGCGCTCACCGTTCTCGTCGGCGGATTGCCCGCGAACTTCTCGATCCCGGTCGTGCTGATCCAGCACCGCAGCCGCGACTCGACCGGTGCGCTCGCGGAGCTGCTCCAGGACGCCTCGAAGGTTCCCGTGTGCGAAGTCGACGACAAGGCTCCGGTCGTGCCCGGCCATTTCCACATAGCACCTCCGGACTACCACCTCCTGATCGACAGTGGATGCTTCTCCCTCTCGACCGAGGCCCCCCAGCGCTTCAGCCGCCCGTCCATCGACATCACCTTCGAATCGGCGGCGTTCGCCTATCGCGCCGACGCCATTGGCGTCGTTCTGACGGGCGCCAACGACGATGGCGCCGATGGCCTGGCGCGCATCGCACGGCTCGGCGGAACCGCCGTCGTCCAGGACCCGGAGACTGCCGAGAGCCCGACTATGCCGCGCGCCGCCCTGAAGGCGGTGCCCACCGCGACGGTGCTGCCGCTCGACAGAATCGCGCCCTTTCTCGTGAAGCTGGCCACCGCGAGGCGTGCCGCGGAGCGGGCGCTCGGAAGGACCGCATGAGCCCCATCGGCCGTCCCTCGATCCTGCTCGTCGATGACCGCCCCGAGAACCTGCTCGCGCTCGAGGCGCTGCTGGAGCCCCTCGATGCGACGCTCGTGCGCGCCAACTCCGGCGATGAAGCGCTGAAGCAGATCCTCGCGCGCGACTTCGCCGTCATCCTGCTCGACGTGCAGATGCCGGGACTCAACGGCTTCGAGACGGCGCGCCTCATCAAGGCGCGCGAGAAGTCGCGGTACATTCCGATCATCTTCCTCACGGCGATCAGCAAGGACGAACAGTTCGTCTTCGAGGGGTACTCGGTCGGCGCCGTCGACTACATGTTCAAGCCGTTCCCGCCGGATGTGCTGCGCTCGAAGGTATCGGTCTTCATGGACCTTTACTTCAAGGAGCAGCAGATCAAGCAGCAGGAGCAGCGGCTTCACGAGAGCGAGCGGCGCGAGCTCGAGCTCCAGCACGTCGCGAAGCTCGGCGAAACCGAGGCGCGGATGGCCGAGGTGGTCGACTCGGCGATGGATGCGATCGTCGCGTTCGACGAGGAGCAGCGCATCACCCTGTTCAACGTCGCGGCCGAGAGGCTCTTCAGAACTTCGGCGTCCGATGCGATCGGAAAGTCGATCGAGACCTTCGTGACGCCCGGCTTCACGGAAGACTACCTCGCGACGATCTGCGCGGTCTCGGTCGCGAACCAGACCGAGGACTCGTCAGGGCGCGAACCGCGCGCCGCAGAGGTGGAATCGTTCATCGGCCAGCGGCGGGGCGGCGATCGCATTCCGCTCGAAGCCTCGATGTCCTGCCTCGAGCTTCCCGCAGGCAAGACCTACACCCTCATCGCGCGGGATGTCACGGAGCGCCGCGCGGCGGAGGAGGCGCTCCGGTCGCAGGCGGTATCGCTCGCGAACAGCACCGCGGAGCTCACGGCCTTGAACGAGGAGCTGCATCTCCGGCAGACGGAGCTCGAGCGCGCGATGTCCGCGCGCAACAGGTTCTATGCCTCGATGAGCCACGAGCTCCGTACGCCGATCAACGCCATCATCGGCTACAACACCTTGCTGCTCGATCACATCTACGGGCCGCTCAACGACAAGCAGCAGCGCGGGATCGAGCGAACCCACAAGGCGGCCAAGCACCTGCTCGAGCTGGTCAACGACATTCTCGACCTCTCGAAGATCGAGGCCGGCAAGATGGAGGTCGACCTCCAGGAGGTGCAGTTCCCGCATCTCGTCGAGGATCTGTTCGTCACGGTGCAGCCGCTCGCCGACGAGAAGGGGTCCGCGCTCACCATGACCATGGACGGCGGGCCGCGCACGATAATCAGCGATCCGCGCCGCCTGCGGCAGATCCTTCTCAATCTCCTGTCCAATGCGATCAAGTTCGGCGAGGGCAAGCCGATCGACGTCGTGTGCCGCGCGGCGGACGAGGGGAAGTTCGAGATCGAGGTCGTGGATCGCGGGCAGGGCATCCAACCGGAAGACGTAGCCCGCATCTTCGACGAGTTCGTGCAGATCGCGCGGCCGAAGCGCCCGCAGCAGCCGCCCACGCAGGAAGGCACCGGGCTCGGTCTCCCCATCTCGCGCGGCCTGGCCAAGCTCCTCGGCGGCACCCTTCAGGTGGAGTCCACGCCGGGTGAGGGGAGCCGCTTCCGGCTCGTCGTCCCGCAGAACACGCTGCAGAGCGCCGAAGCTCACGCGGCTGCAACCGCGTAGCAGTCCACACCGGCGTTCCCAGCCTCCACGCACGCACTCGTGCCGTTGACCCCGTGCAACGGCCCCTTCGCATCAGACTGGTTCCCGAGCCGCTCCCCGCCCGGTATGTTCGCGCGCGGCCGCATTGCACGCCTCACGGCACGGGGAGTAAACGGTGCGAGAACTGTTCGGATGGCTGTCGATTCGTGCGCTCACCCTGGTCGTCGTCATCGCCGCGTCCGGCGATGCGCAGACATACGGCAACGGCGTTCCGCCTCGCGCCGGAACGCGGATCGTCGAGCAGCACCCATGGAGCAGTTCTGAAGGACGGCTCATGGCCTACTACTCGGCCGCGCTCGCCTTTTCCCCGGTTGGCTCGCCGCGGGTAGCAAACGCGCGAGGCGCGTCGATCGGCCTCGAGCTTTCCTGGCTCCCCGCACTCAGCGAGGCGCAGCGCTCCGCCGGATTCTCGAAAGCCCAGAGCACCAACCTCGCGCCGGTGGTTCCGAGGCCGAGGGTTTCGGTAGGGCTCCCCGCCGGATTCACCCTCGAAGGCAGCTGGATTCCGCCGATCCGCGCCTTCGGAGTCACGGCGAACCTCGTGAGCGGCGCGATTGCGCGGTCGTTCGAGACGGGAGGCAGCTTCACGCTCACCCCGCGCATCGCGGGAACGATCGGATCGGTGAAGGGCCCGATCACGTGCAACGATGACCTTCGGAAACGGGGCGGCGGCGACGCCATCTACTATACGTACATCTGCCACGGCACCGAGAGCGAGGACAGTTTCGAGCCGAATGCATTGAGCGGAGAGCTCATCGCCAGCAGGAGCTTCCGGCGCGGCGCCCTCGCGCCATACGCCGGCGTCGGCGTTCGTGTCGAGCGAGACCGATTCGATGTCGGAGTGCGCTTTCCGGATGGCACGGCGGATCCCAACCATGCGATCCTCGAGCTCGACCTGACGCGTGGCTACGGGTTCGCCGGCGCGACCTGGGCGGGACCCCGCCGGAGCGCGCTGAGCGCCGAGCTCTTCTATGCGCCGGGCAGCCTGGTCACGGGGCGCGTGCAGGCGAGCCTTCGCCTCTTCGGGTCATGATCGGGATCGCCCCCGGAGGCTGGATCGGCGGAACCGCCGCCCTGATCGTCGTCGCGGCGGTGGCGTGCACTGACTTCATGGCGCCGGTTCCGTCGCAGCTCCCGGACGTCGTCGTCGCGAATCCATCCTTCGATCGTGACATCCAGCCGATATTCACCGCACGTTGCGCGACAGCTGGGTGCCACAATCTCGCCAGCCAGCAGCTCGGGCTGAATCTCCAGGCCGGGTATGCGTACGACGAGATCGTGGACAGCGGCTCGCCTTCCAGCCGCGACATGATGTACGTTCGCCCCTTGCGCCCCGACAGCTCCTGGCTGATCCGGATGATCCAGGTGGACCCCGCGCAACGTTTCCATCTCGAGCGGATGCCCCTCGGGCGCGATCCACTCACTGGAAACCAGATAGCCACGATCATCAACTGGGTGAACGCCGGGGCGCCGCGGAACTGATCCGGAACCGGCCGGTGCGGGCAGCCCTATCATCCCTGTCCCGCGCGGTTAGATTTTCGCATCGGATCATGACAGCCCCCCTCAACGCCCTCTGCGTCGGCCGCCATCGCTTCCTCAGCGATCATCTCGGCCTCTACTTCAGTCGAATCGGACTCCGAACGCAGTGCGTCGTCGGCCTCGACGAGGCCGTCGACGCCGTTCACGGCTCCCGGCCCGATGTCGTGATATGTGACTACGACCTGCTCGCGACCATTCCAATCGAGAGCTGGGAGCATGACCCGGCGTTCGCGCGCGTGCCCGTCATTGCGGTGAGTCTCACGCGCCGGCCCGAGGAGATGCATGTGCTCGACGTCAACGGCATCGGCGGGTTCCTGTACCTTCCGACGCTCGACTCAAAGGCCGCGCTGCGTGTCCTGGAGATGACGCGCCGCGCCGCGGAATACACACCCGCCCGTGGCTTTCCCCGGGTATCACTCTCGCCGGGCTCCACCTGACCTCGTTCGGCGAAGGTGCGCCGCGCGCGCCTTCGTCGGACGACGGTGATGGCGGACACCGCTCACAGATCGCGTCGAATATTTCGGTAGTGTCGAGTCAGAGAGCGTACGCTCCGGTCGGAGAAACGGGAACGAGGGGATCATCGAGCGGTGCGGGCGCCGAGGCTGCGCGCACGTCCGTTCTGGACCTGCTGTCCACGGGCGTCGCGCTGGTCGCCCCCGAGGGCGGGGTCGTCTTCGTGAACCGCGCCTGGACGGGAATGTTCGGGCTCTGCCCCTCGGACTGCGTGGGGCGCGACCTGGGGAGCATCTTCCCCCAGCTCTCCGGGATCTCCGATGAGAACGCGCCCGCCGCGACGCTCCGCGATGGCATTCCGCGCAATGCGCATCTACCCTACCGGCAGGGGCTCTACGAGATCCGCTCGACGCGCGACAGCGCGGGAATGCTGCTCCTCGAAGTGCGCGACTGGACGCGCGTTGCCATGCTCGAGCGCCAGCACGACAGGCTGCTCGAGAGCATCACCGACGGAC
This sequence comes from Gemmatimonadaceae bacterium, assembly GCA_041743365.1. Classification (GTDB taxonomy): domain Bacteria; phylum Gemmatimonadota; class Gemmatimonadetes; order Gemmatimonadales; family Gemmatimonadaceae; genus JANPKQ01. The sequence continues at coordinate 3,976 of JBGTMW010000362.1, read as the reverse complement.
TCTGCGTGCTCGACTCCCAATCGCGGTTTTCCTACTGGAACTCCGCTGCCGAGCGGATCACCGGAGTTCCGCGCGAGGAGCTGGTCGGACGCTCGGCTCGCGCGGCATTCCGCAACCTCGAGAGAAGCCCGGTTGCCGAGGCAGTTCGCGACACGCTGACGTCGCGCGGCGCACGGCAGATCCACAGGTGGCGCTACGAGGGAGATGAACGCGGGCGCGCCGCCGGCGTGTACGATGCCTTCAGCTACTACGTCGATGGAGGAGGCCTCCTGATCCTGTTCCGCGAAGTCAGCGACCGGATCAGGGAGGAGCGCGAGCTCGAGGAACGCAGCGCCGAAGCAGATGCCCTGCGGCGACTCGCTCGCGCGATGGCAGAGGATGACGACTTCGATGCGCTGCTGCGGCTCCTGAGCGAGGACGCGCTGAAGCAGACAGGCGCGGAGGGAAGCGCGGTGGTGAAGATTCACGCGCGCGAGGGTGAAGTCGTGGCGACAGCGGGGAACACCAGCGTGCAGCTCGGAAGCCGCTTTCCCCTCGAGGGGTCGCTCACGTCGCGGGCGATAGCGCGGCGGGCGCTGGTGTTCGACTCCGATTGCGCCACGCAGTACCCGGCGCGTCAGCAGAACGCCGCCATGCGCACGGCGGGGCCGGTGCTGATCACGCCCCTCATCGCTCACGACGAGGTTCTCGGGGTGCTGAGCGTCTCGCGCGGTGCGGGTGCCGCAAACTTCAACGATCGCGACCGGGAGCGGCTCCAGGCGATCGCCGACCATGCCTCGCTGGGGCTGTGGAAGCTCCAGCTTCTCGATGCCGCACAGGCCGCGAGCCAGGCAAAGAGCGACTTCATGGCGACGATGTCCCACGAGCTGAAGACTCCCCTTACGGCACTTACCGGCTACGGCGAGCTGCTGTCGGAAGAGATCGTCGGTCCGCTCACCGAGCAACAGGCCGATGTCGTCGAGAGAATGCGATCAGTGACGCATCACCTCGCCGTCGTCATCGATGAGATCCTGACCTTCTCGAACCTCGAGGCGGGACGCGAGATATGCCGTCCCGCCGCCGTCGAATTGAAGACACTCATCCGCTCGGTGATCGCCGTCGTCGAGCCGTTCGCGCGACACAAGGGAGTCTCGCTGTGCACCGCGTTTCCGGAGGGCTTGCGCGTAGAGACCGACCCTGACAAGATGCGACAGATCCTCGTGAACCTCGTGGGCAACGCGGTCAAGTTCACCGATTCTGGCGAGGTGTCGCTGAGCATCGAGCCGGCCGTGGACGGCGTGAGCTTCCGAATCGCGGATACCGGGATCGGGATCCGTGACGCCGACCTGCCGCGCCTCTTCCAGCCATTCATGCAGCTCGATTCGGGACTGACTCGACGACATGGCGGCACAGGGCTGGGCCTGTTCATCTCGCAGCGCCTCGCGGGTCTTCTCGGCGGACGCATCGAGGTGAAATCCACGTTCGGCGCGGGCTCGACGTTTACGGTCACCCTGCCGAATCCGTCGCAGTAGAGCGGCGCGCGCGATCCTTCCCACGGCGTGATGAGCATCGAAATCGCGGCGGCCCTCTTCGGGGTGGCCTGCGTGTACCTCGCAACAAGGCAGAACATCTGGAGCTGGCCCGTCGGGATCGTGAACGTGGCGCTTTACTTCGTGGTCTTCCGCGAGGCCAGGCTGTACGCCGACATGGGGCTGCAGGTCGTCTACCTTCTGCTGTCGCTCTACGGATGGTACCAGTGGTTGTATGGCGGTCCCGGGCGGAAGACCCTGCCCGTGAGCCGCGCGTCGCGGACGCAGCTCATCATCGTGGCGATTCTGGGGGGCGCCGGTGCATGGCTCACGGGAACGCTCCTGATGCAGCACACCGATGCCTCGCTGCCCTACCTGGATTCCGCGCTCACAAGCACGAGTCTCGTCGCGCAGTGGATGATGACGCGCAAGCTGCTCGAGAGCTGGCTCGTCTGGATCAGCGTGGACATCGTCTACGTGGGCATGTTCATCCACAAGAGCCTCTATCCCACGGCGGTGCTGTACGCCGTGTTCACGGTGCTCGCCGTTCTCGGCTACTCCCAGTGGAAGCGAGCAGGGACCGCATCGGTCGCGGCGTGAGATGCGTGCAATCGCGTGCACTCCGGGTGGGGTAGCGAGTGCGCCGGATCGTCATTACGGGCTCCGAGTCCACCGGAAAGACCACGCTCGCCGCGCGCCTTGCCGAGCGATACGGCACGGTGACGTCGCCGGAGTTCGCCAGGGAATATCTGGATCGCAAGGGACGCGCGCTCGACAGGCATGACGTCGAGGCGATAGCGGTTGGTCAGATGGCGCTGGAAGATCGGTTTCGCCGGCGCGCTTCGCGGATTCTGTTCTCCGACACCGACCTGTTCAGCACGGTAGTGTACGGCGGTCACTATTACGGCGCGATAGACCCGTGGATCGCGCGGCGGGCGGTCGAACGGCGCGGCGATCTCTACCTGCTGCTCGACATCGACGTGCCATGGGTGAGCGACCACCAGCGCGACCGGGAAGACCGCCGCGACGAGATGCACCGGCTCTTCCTGGAAACCATGGGGCTCTACGGCCTGACGCACGTCACGATCGGAGGGAGCTGGACGGAGCGATGGGAGCGCGCGCTTCGCGCGGTGGAGAGATCGCTCGAGTAGCATTGTCAACCGGTGATCGCTGCGCTCGCGCTTCGTCGCCGTACGGATCCTTCAGTGCCAATGAACCCGGCGTCAGGCAGCCTCGATCGTACGTTCCACCGTATCGCCGGTGTGCCGTGCCGCGAACAGCGGACCATCCTTGCTCCAGGGCGCGAACACGGGGAGCAGTAGCAGTCCCGGTATCCCGGCCGCGATCGTGATGAGGAAGAACGCCGGCCAACCCGCGGCCTCGGCGATCGCGCCGGCTGGGGCGACGAGCACGTCCCGCCCGACCCCGATCAGGCTCGAGAGGAGCGCGTACTGCGTCGCCGAGAATCGCGTGCTGCACATGCTCATCAGGAACGCGACGAAGCCGACGCTCACCATGCCCATGCAGAAGTTCTCGACGATGATCGTTCCCACGAGCAGTGGATAGTTCGTTCCCACGACGGCGAGCAGCCAGTAGGCGAGGTTGCTCGCCGCCTGGAGGCCGCCGAACACCCAGAGTGATCGGTTGATGCCGAATCGCGCGACCAGTGATCCGCCGACGATCGCGCCCGCGATAGTCGCCGCGATCCCGAGCCCCCCCTGGATCGCCCCGACGTCGGTCTGGCTGAACTGGAGGTCGAGCAGGAAGGGGGTGGAAAGGGTGATGGTGAGAGAGTCCGGAAGCTTGTACAGAATGATGAAGGCGAGCACGAACAGCGCCGTTCTCGCGCCGGCGCGCTGAATGAACTCGCGGAACGGAAGGACCACTGCCTCCGCGAACGTCTTCGGTGGCTCCTCGCGCAGCGCAGGCTCGGGCGCCCAGAGCGTCGCCAGGATGCCGATGACCATCAGCAGGGCGAGAACGAGGTAGACCATCGGCCAGGGCATCCGGTCGGCGAGGATGAACGCGACCGCGCCCACCGTCAGCAGGGCGATGCGATAGCCGATCACGAAGATCGCCGCGCCGGCGCCCATCTCGCGCTCCGCGAGTACGTCGGTGCGGTAGGCATCGGCGACGACGTCCTGCGATGCGCTGAAGAACGCGATGAACACGGCGTTGAGCGCGAGCATCTGGAGGCTCTGCCGCGGATCGTGTAGCGACATGGCCGCGATGGCGAGGAGGAGCGCGACCTGGGTGATGAGCAGCCACCCGCGCCGCCGCCCGAGGAACGGCGGGATGTATCGATCGACGACCGGTGCCCAGATGAACTTGAGCGAGTACGGCAGCGCGACGAGGCTGAACAGGCCGATCGTCGTGAGGTCCACGCCCTCGACGCGCATCCATGCAGCGAGCGTACGGCTCGTCAGGAAGAGCGGCAGCCCGGATGCGAAGCCGATCAGCGTGAGGAC
>JBGTMW010000361.1:0-5592 GCA_041743365.1 Gemmatimonadaceae bacterium | reverse complement strand
GATGGTGTCGCGATCGCGTGGGCGGTGACGGAACACCTGCACGACCGGACATCGGCGAAGACGATCTTCGCGACGCATTACCACGAGCTGACGCAGCTTGCGGATGAATTAGTTGCCGTATGCAACTATAACGTGGGAGTCAGGGAAGTCGGGGACCAGATCCTCTTCCTGCACCGGCTCGAGCCCGGGGGCGCAGACCGCTCGTACGGGATCGAGGTAGGCCGGCTGGCGGGACTTCCAGCGGACGTGCTGAAGCGTGCCCGCGCCGTGCTCGCACTGCTCGAGGGGGACCTGCTGGTTCCCAAGCTCCGGGGGGATGTGCCGGTGACGCATGTCGCTCCGCCGACCGAGCAGCTGGGGCTGTTCAGCACTGCTCCCAGCCCGATTCTGGACAAGCTGCGAGCGGTGGACATAAACACCCTCACGCCTCTCGACGCACTCACGCTACTGGGGTCGCTGGCCGATTCGGCGCGGCGCTCTTCCTGACCGGCCGGGGTTAGATTATGCCCATGCAACGCTCTCTCGCGCTTTTTGCCGTGGCCGCGGTGGTGCTGCTCGCCGCCTGTGTCACCGATGAAGGCAAGGACAAGCTCCAGGGTGTCTTCAACGCGACGACGCGCCCCGACACGATGCCAGTGATGCGCAACACGGAGCTTCCGTTCAGGTATCCCTCGGCGCTTTACGCGCAGAAGGTCCAGGGGAACGTCACGCTACGGATCTTCATCGACAGCGCGGGTCGCGTGTATCCCGAGTCGACGCTTGTCGTCGAGACATCGGGTTATCCGGCGCTCGACAGCGCGGCGGTGAAGGGTTCGCAGGAGCTGTCGTTCCGCCCGGCGAAGAAACGCGCCGAAGCGATCGCCGTCTCGGTACTCTATCCGGTGTTCTTCCGTCATCCCGATGCCGCGCCTCTTCCCGGAGACACCATCCTGAGGCAGGGAACGATGAAGCCGGCGCCTCCGCGATGACCTCGATGGAGCGGAATCGCCGACCGTACGGGAACGTGCTCGAAACGATCGGCTGGACGCCATTGATTCGCCTCAACCGGGTGACGCGAGGGATTCGCACACCGGTGTACGGGAAAGCCGAGTTCTTCAATCCGGGCGGATCGATAAAGGATCGCATCGGGCTGCCGATCATCGAGCGCGCGGAGCGGGAGGGAAAGCTCAAGCCCGGCGGGACGGTGGTGGAGGGGACCAGCGGCAATACCGGAGTCGGGCTCGCGATCGCGGCGGTGCTCAAGGGTTATCGGTGCGTGTTCACAATGCCGGACAAGATGTCGCAGGAGAAGGTGCGGCTTCTCAAGGCGTTCGGTGCGGAAGTCATCATCACGCCGACAGCCGTACCGCCCGATCATCCCGACAACTACGTGATGCGGGCGAAGAAGATCGCAAGCGAGACGCCGAACTCGATCCTCGCGAACCAGTTCTACAACGACGCCAATCCCGACGCCCACTACGCGACCACGGGGCCGGAGCTGTGGGAGCAGAGCGAAGGGCGGATCACGCATTTCGTCTCGGCGGCGGGCACGGGCGGCACGCTCACGGGAGTGGGCCGCTACCTCAAGGAAAAGAATCCGAAGATCAAGATCATCGCGGGTGACCCGACCGGGTCGATTCTGGCCGAGTACTGGCGGAGCAAGGGTCAGAATACGATCGAGGGTGTGCCATACAAGGTGGAGGGGATCGGGCAGGACAAGCTTCCCGGTACGCTCGACATGAACGTCGTGGACGACTACCAGACGGTCAGCGATCGGGATGCGTTCGCGATGGCGCGGCGCCTGACGCGCGAGGAGGGCCTGTTCGTCGGGGGGTCGACGGGGCTGATCGCGCACGTCGCCCTCGGGGTGGCGCGCAACGTGAACGACCCCGATGCATTCGTCGTCACCGTGCTTTGCGACACCGGCGAGCGATATCTCTCGAAGCTCTACAACGACGAGTGGATGCGCGAGAACCAGATGCTCGAGCACGATCGTGTCACACTTGGTCAGCTGATGCTGGCCAAGGACGGCCGCAGCGACCGGGAAGTGATCTCGGTGGGTCCCGGGGCGACGGTCAGGCAGGCGCTGCGGCTGATGAGCATGCACGACGTCTCGCAGCTTCCGGTGATGGACGGCGCGGATTGCGTCGGTTCGGTGAGCGACTGGTCCCTTTCCGCCAGGAGTCTCGAGGACACGAAGCTGCTCGATTCAACCGTGAGCGATGTCATGGATTCCCCCTTTCCGGTCGTCGATGCCAACCTGCCCGTGGACGCGGTGGTGAAGCTCCTCTCCAAGTCGAGTCCGGCGATCCTCGTGCGTGAGGATGAAAGCGTACAGGGGATCGTGACGCGATCGGACATGCTCCACTACGTGATGGCGCGATGATGAGCAGCGGCGTGAAGGTGACGGTGCTGCTCGGCGGCACATCGGCGGAGCGCGACGTCTCGATCGCCTCGGGGCTTAGAATCGCAACGGCCCTGCGCGAGCGTGGTCATGCCGTGCGCACGGTGGACACCGCCACGGGTGAGCTGACGGCCGCTGAGGAGCAGAGCCTGCTCGAAGCAGGGATGAAAGCCGAGCCGCCGACGCTCGAAGCGTTGATCCAGATGTCGAGGACATCGCTGTCGACATCGCTGACGACGGTAGATGCGGTGCGCGATGCCGATGTCGTGTTCCTCGCGCTGCATGGTGGCCAGGGGGAGGATGGGACCCTTCAGGCGCTTCTCGGTCTCATGGGCGTGCCGTTCACTGGAAGCGGCCACATGGCGAGTGCGCTGGCGATGGACAAGGATCTCTCGAAGCATCTCTTCCGCGCCGTGGGCGTGCCGACACCCGAATGGATCATGGCATCGCTCGATGGCTCGGCGCCGACGGCGAGCGAGGTCGATCGATCGCTTGGCTTTCCGGTGATCGTGAAGCCGTCGAAGCAGGGATCGACCGTGGGACTCACGGTGGTGAAGGAGCCCTCGCAGCTGCGTGCGGCAATCCTCGAGGCGGCGAAGTACGACGACGAGGTGATGGTGGAGCAGTTCATCGCCGGCCGGGAGCTCACGGTCGGGATTCTCGGTGATGAAGCACTGCCGGTCGGGGAGATAATCCCGAAGCACGAGATCTACGACTACGAGTGCAAGTACACGGCGGGGATGGCGCGCGAGGAGTTTCCCGCGAAGATCGACGCCGAGCGCACGAGGGAAGTGCAGAGACTCGCGCGGCTGGCGTTCGGAGTGCTGAAGCTCTCCGGCTGCGCGCGAATCGATTTCCGGATGGCGGCGGACGGCGCACTTTTCTGTCTCGAGGCGAACACCCTGCCGGGGATGACCCAGCTCAGTCTCATTCCGCAGGCCGCCGCGGCTCACGGGATCACCTTTCCGGAGCTGTGCGACAGGATTCTTCAGGTCGCGCTGGCTGGGGCACAATCGGGAGCAACCGCATCGTGATGTCCAAGGTCGCGGGTCCGGCGGCGGCACTGGCGGGAGTCCCGCTTGGCGTGCAGCCGAGCGGAGTGTGGGCGGGGCGCAGACAGCTCTTCGTGCGCTTCGCGGGCGAGGCGGAAACGGCGACGCTGTATACGGCATCCGGGCTTGCTGGCGAGCTCAAGCGACTGTCGGCGACACCCGGCGTGCACTCGATCTCGGCGTCGGGGAGCGACGTCCTGGCCAACGCGGATTACCTGGCGGCCGTGTTCTCGATGTGGACGCCAACCCTCCCTGTGATGGTGGACACGGACGGTCAGCGTCCCGAGGCGCTCGGAGTGCTGGGGGCCTACGTGACGCTGGTGCAGGTGACGGTCACGTTCGGTGGATCGGAGGCGCTGGTGGATCGGGCGCTCGAGACCATTGCGGTGGCGGCACGGGAGAGGCATGATCACGCCCTCGTGCTGGCGCCCCGGGAGGAGACGAGTGACGGCCAGCTTCTGAGGATCGTCGAGCAGGCGAGCTCGGTCAGCAGCGGCACGATGATTGTTATACACCCCTGTCCTGCCGCCGAACCAGGCTCGCTCGATCGGCGGTGGTCAACACTTCTAGACCAGGCGGCCGCGTTACACGGGGATGTCCGGCTCGTGCTTCGCATACCGCCTCCCGCCGGACTGCGCTGATCCTGCGGGAGTGCACGGTCGAAGGGGCATCGGGCAGGAACAGTTGTCGGCGGGTCGTGTCTTAAACAGTATCCCCGGGTGGCGTCAGCGCCACCGCTTCACCGAGTTGTCTGCATGTCCTACGTACTCGCCGACGAACAGGACCCACCTGGTATCACTCCCGCGGTCAAATGGCTGATCGCGGCGAACGTCGCTGTGTTGTTCCTCCAGCTGACGATCGTGGGGCCGGCGCAGATGCTCAGCTGGCTGGGATTCCAGCTGTCGGATCTGCACGGATCCTGGTGGAAGATCTTCACCTACATGTTCGTGCACGGCGGTGTGATCCATCTCGGCCTGAACATGTATACCCTGTGGCTGTTCGGGCGGCGGGTGGAGAACGTCTGGAGCCCGGGGGCGTTCACGCGCTATTACATCTGGTGCGGGCTCGGAGGGTGGCTCTTTCACCTGCTGGTGTCGCGGGATGGCCTGCTGTACGGTGCATCGGCTGCGGTGTTCGGGGTGATGCTCGCATACGCGATGCGCTGGCCGGACGACGAGATCTTCCTGTTCGGCGTGGTCCCGATGAAGGTGAAGTGGCTGGTCGCGATGCTGGTCCTGGTGAACCTCGTATGGGGTATTGGCTCGATGGGCTCGAGCGGCGGGGGCATTGCGTACTTCGCGCACCTCGGCGGTCTTGCGTTCGGGTGGCTTTACCTGCGGACGCCGTCGGCGCAGAGCATTGACCGGCTGCGGCAGCGCGTGTCGCAGCTGCCCGATGTGCCAGATGAGACGCCGCGAGCCATTCCCCGCTCGATGCCGCGGACGCGTGAGAGGGGAAGCGAGATCGACGAGATCGTCGCGAAGAGCAAGGCGGTCGCGACGAAGCGGCAGTCAGCGGCGCCTCCGGTGAAGAGCCGCAGCAAGCGAGCCGAGGCGTTGAACGACGTGCTCGACAAGATCTCGGAGCAGGGCCTCGACAGCCTGACGAGCGCCGAGCGGCTGCTGCTCGAGGAAATGTCGCGCGAGCTGAGGGACGACGACTAGGCTTGCCCGGAAAGAAAGAGCCCCCCGGCAGTGCCGGGGGGCGGTACCGCTGCGCCGTTCTCGCAGCGGCTGAGCCGGAGCATAGCGCGCCGGCCGTAAGTCTCTCTGAAGTACTGTACCCGCAAGTATTTGGCCACTGCCCGCCCTTCGCAAGGTCTTCGGGATACCCGATTGCTGGAGGGGGTAGATCGGGGGGGAAGTCCGAGTGCATTCTTCCCGGATGCCACGCCCCGACTTTCTCGAGACATTCGCGAACCCATATCCCGGGCGTCCGTACGAGATCCATATGGACTGCTCGGAGTTCACATCGATCTGCCCGCTTGGCGGGATCGAGAGCGATGCGCAGGAACTAGAGCAGCTCAAGGGTGGAGCTCCGGACTTCGGGATCATTCGCATCACCTACGTTCCGGGTGATGTCTGCATCGAGTTGAAGAGTCTGAAAATGTACCTGTGGAGCTTCCGGAACGACGGGATCTTCTACGAACGCGTCGTG
>JBGTMW010000360.1:0-1936 GCA_041743365.1 Gemmatimonadaceae bacterium | reverse complement strand
TATGCGTTCGGGGCGATCGCCTTCCTCTTCGGCCTGATGCACATCGTGTGGCTTCGCCACGGATTTCTCGACGAGTGGGACTATTGGGCCGGGACGTTCGGGCTGGTCGTCTTCGCGGTGGTCGAGGTCGTGCTGTTCATGTGGGTCTTCAAGCCGGAGAACGCCTGGCGATCGATTCACCAGGGCGCGGACATCCGGATTCCCGCGGTGTTCAAGTTCATCATGACATACGTGACGCCCGCCTATCTCCTGATCATCCTGATCTCGTGGGGCTACAAGGAAGCCATCCCCACGCTGTTCGGCCAGATGGGAGCCGGCGGCGGTCCTGCGCCGAGTGCTGAAGCGGCACCATACATACTGATCTCGAGACTCGTCATTCTGTTCTTCGTGGTCGCATCCGCGTTCCTCGTCCGGATGGCCTGGAAGCGGAACGGCTATGTCGATCGAGATGGGTTCGTCGAGGTCGGCCAGACGGCCGCCGGGAGGACAGCGGCATGACCACCGGGGCAATCATCTTCATGGCCCTGAGCTGGGGCGTCGTGCTGGGCCTGACTCTCTGGTCGTACGCGAGAATCCTCAGCGGGAAGAAGCACTTCGATCCCGATGGGATCGGGCCGGCATCGCCGCCGGTAGCGGGTCGAGCCGATCCGACCTCCGGTCCGCTCTCGGACCCGCCGCCACCGGGGTATCGTCCCCCGCCCGGCGCTCCGCCGAGCCAACCACCGCGGTAACGGGCGTCTGGCCCGGATCGGAGTCAGAGTCGCCGGATGACCCGACAGGGGTTTCCGGCGGCGACGACGCCTGACGGAACATCGCGAACCACGACACTCCCGGCTCCGATCGTCGAGTCCGCACCGATCGTCACGCCGGGGCATACGATCACACCGCCGCCGATCCAGGCCCGTGCCCCTATCGTGATGGGACGCGCCATCTCGGGGCCGGCGCTGCGGTCGGTCGCATCGCGGGGATGATCGGCCGTGAGGAGCTGCACGCCCGGCCCGAGCTGCGCTCCATCGCCTATCACGATCGGTGCGGGATCGAGAAAGATCCCGCCGAAGTTCACGAATACGTCGGCGCCGAGACTGATCTGCGTCCCGTAGTCACAGTGAAACGGCGGCTCGATCGAGCTCCCCTTCCCGATCGCGCCCAGCAGCGCCATGAGTTGCGTGAGCCTCCCGGAGACGTCGTCCGGGTCGCTCAGGTTGTATCTCAACCAGAGCCTGCGGGCGTGGATGCGCGCGGCGATCAGCTCCCGATCGCTCGCGACGTACATCTCGCCGCGGATCATCTTCTCACGCTCGCTCTCGACGCGTTCCTTCATGCGCGCCTGCGGCTGGTCACGGCCGCACTTCGGAGGGCGATCACGCGGTCAGTAGGAGGATACGGCAATCGAGAATATCCTGCCGCCCGGCTGGTACCTCGTCGTCTCCCTCGCGCCATCCGGAAAGATGCCGGTGTAGTCCAGCCTGAACGTGATGCCCTCAGGCTGGCGCTCGAACTCGATGTACTCACGGGACTCGATCTCGCTCTGGATGATCCTCGTCGTCGTTCCCAGGATCTTCTCGACATCCACCACTGGCGTTCCCGGGCTGATTCCGCTTGCCGTTCCGCAGCGGGCGTTGAACGTCTCCGCCATCCTGATTCGCTTCGTCCAATCGATCGGAGCGGATGAGTCGTCCTCATCGGCGAAGAGGGTCATCAAGGCGCTGTCACCCACCGATACCTCGATGAGCGCGAGCCCATCACCGTCCGTGCTTCGCTGAAAGCGGGCCGCCGGGAACGCCTGCCTCGCCTCCGAAAGCCTCATTCCAACCGCGACCGGCCCGATCCCTTCCCCCGTGACGACGCAGGTGCTCCCGGCAGATTGCGCGTCGGCCAGCGTGTCGGACGCAGCCGCGGTCGCCACCTGCGGCGCGGCGTTCGGTGCTTCAGGCTC
>JBGTMW010000359.1:0-6044 GCA_041743365.1 Gemmatimonadaceae bacterium | reverse complement strand
GTCGCGCGCGAACGCCGCGCTCCCACCGCCTCCTCCCCGCCCACCGCGACCGCTGCCACCCTCGCTCGTGATGCGTGCTGCCACGGCATCGATCCGCTCGGGGCGCGGCGTCCAGTGATCACGACTGCCCCGCTCGATGGAGTTCTTCCCCATCCTGTAGATGTTGAAGAGGAAGTTCTCCTTCTGGCGCGAAGCGAGATCGAGCACAGCGCGGTTGGTGGTGATGGAGTATTCGACCGACTGGCGAAAGTGCCACCGCTGCGGCGCCACGGGAAATGGCAGGTCGCTCGACGGAATCTGCCGGCTCATCACGAGCGGGATCTGGCTCGGCGTCGGATTCCCGATCATCTCGGTGAGCAGCCCGATGATGTTGTGGAAGGTCGCGGTGTTCCGGAGCCCTCCGTTCCACCAGCCGTCATACGGCCCGCCGCCGCGCATCGTCGCGCCCGGCTTCCCCTCGGCTGCCAGGCGCGCATGCATCGCCATCGCGACCTGGGTGATCCCGATCGGGATGAGCGGATCCTGGTTGTAGTTGAAGGGATCGCGCAGCGGCGGGGCCCAGAGCACCGTTCCCGCCGGCCCCGACTGATGGTGATTGTACAGGATCTGCGGATACCACTCGCGGTAGAGCACGCGATTCATGTTCTCCGACTCCGGCTGCGTCGACGCGAAGAAGTCGCGGTTGTTGTCGTGGCCGATGTACTTCTGGTAAAGTCGCGGAATTCCGGGACCGCTGCCGCGCTGCTCGCGCACGGGGTTGCGCATGTACCAGTCGGCGACGAGATCGTTGCCGTCGGGATTCGCGTGGACGAAGAGGATGATGACGTCGTCGAGGATGCGCATCGTCTCGTCATCGGTCCGGCTGACCATCTGATACACCATCTCGCCGAGCTGCTGCGCGCCGAGCAGCTCGGTGGCGTGCAGCCCGCCGTCGATCCACACCACGGCCTTCCCTTCCCTCGCGAGGGCCCGCGCCTGGTCGTCGGTCAGCCCCTCGGCGTGCGCGAGCCGCCGCGAGATCTCCTTGTAGCGGGCAAGGCCGCGGTGGTTAGCCGGCGACGTGACGATAGCCATGAGCTGCCGCCGTCCCTCGGCAGTCGTACCGATCGTGTCGAGCACCATCCTGTCCGACTCGCGCGCGAGCTTCTCCCAGTAGGCGGAGATCTGCCGGTACGACGCGACGAAATAGTCGTCGCCGAAGTTGTTGCCGAGCTCCTGCATCGGCGTCGTGACGCGCGGTTGGCTCTGCGCGAGAGTGGGGGAGATGCAGAGCAGGAGAGCGGCGAGCGCGAGCTTGCTACGGGGCATGATTCCCTCGAATGGGAGCGGGTAGGATGATACCGGAACGCGAAGCGGACGGGCGAGCAGAGTGAGCGGGAAACGGAGTGGACAGTCGTCAGTAATCAGTGCACAGTGAACAGGGCATCAGCCTGACTACTGTGAACTGTGTACTGACGACTGCCCACTCCGTTTCCCGCTCCCTTAACCAGCGATCGGCAGCACGGGTTGCCGCATTCCAGTCCAGGTGATTTCGTCATGAGCATGATCTTGATTCGCCGAGTAGCCGGACTCGCCACCCTCGTACTCCTGGCGGCGTGCGTCCAGCGTGCCCCTGCGGACTTGCCGGTCGTTCCTGGATTACAAGTCGACCCGCTGGTTCACGAGTTTCTCGGGGGGCGTGGCGTAAGGTTCATTCGCGCGACCGCGAAGCTGACCAACCGAGGAGGCGATTCGACGCGGTTCACCCTTGCCACCTGCCCCCTCGTGATTCATGCATATGCCGGCGATGCCGGGCAACGGCGATTGGCATGGACTTCCACGCAGGTTCACCATGTGTGTCCGGACGTCCTCAGGCGCTTTCAGCTCGCGCCCGGTGACTCGGCGGTTGTCGAGGACACCTACGCAGTCGATACGGCATCAGCCACCGGGCTTGGTGCGGGCCGGTACATGTTTTCGGTGAGCATCATATTCCTGGACCCCTCTGCGACAAGTCCGGAGTACCCGGCTGGCACACTCCTGATCAGTCGGTGAAATGTTCCGTCCGCCATCGAGGACGACGGGCGAGCAGAGTGAGCGGGAAACGGAGTCAACAGTCATCGGCATACAGTTCACAGTAGTCAGACTGACGCCCTGTTCACTGTGCACTGATCACTGATGACTGTCCACTCCGTTTTCCGCTCCCTTCCCTAACCAGCGATCGCCCCCGCCTCCTTCGACGACTCGCTCACCACCCGGTTGGCCGCATCGGGCGGCATCTGATCGTACCCATGAAACCGCCGCGTGAAGTTCCCGCGCCCATGGGTGAGCGAGTGAAGCTGGGTGGAGTACAGGTGCAGCTCCGACTGCGGAACGATCGCGCGGATCGTCGAGCCCCTGGCATCATCGGCCAGCGTACCGAGGATCTGGCCGCGCCGCGACGAGAGATCGCCGAGCACGTCGCCGAGGTAGGAGCTCGGCGTCGTCACCTCGATCTCGTCGAGCGGCTCGAGGAGGACGGGGCGGCACTTCTGCGCAACGCCCTTGAACGCGAGGATTCCCGCCATCTTGAACGACATCTCGTTCGAGTCCACCGAGTGAAAGGAGCCGTCGTACAGCTCCACGGTGAAGTCGACCATCGGATAGCCGGCGAGCACTCCCCGCGCGGCCGCTTCCTGGATGCCCCGGTCGACGGCCGGTATGAACTTGCCGGGGATCGCCCCGCCCACGATGGCGTTGTCGAACGTGTAACCGGCACCGCGTTCGCCCGGCGAGAACCGCACCCAGCAATCCCCGAACTGGCCGCGGCCGCCGCTCTGCTTCTTGTGACGGCCCTGGCCATCGCCGTTCGCGGTGATCGTCTCGCGGTAGGCGATCTTCGGCTTCGAGAGCTCTGCCTGGACGTTGTACTTCCGCTGCAGCCGCGCCAGGATCACCTCGAGGTGCCGCTCCCCCATCCCCGAGACGATCGTCTCGTGAGTCTCCCCGTTGTAGTGCATCTGGAAGGTTGGATCCTCGTCGTGAAGCCGGTGAAGCCCCTGCTGGAGCTTCTCCTCATCGCCTCGAGATACGGGGTGCACCGCGAAGGTCACCAGCGGCTCCGGGAAGTCGATCTGCGGGAGCCGCACCGGGTGCTCCTTCGTGGAGAGCGTATCGTTGGTGTGGGTGTTCTTGAGCTTCGCGACGCAGGCTATGTCGCCGGGGTGAAGCCTCGGTATCTCGATTCTCTCGCGCCCCTGGGGAACGGCCAGGTGGCCGAGCTTTTCCGCCACGCCCCGCGTCGCGTTGAACACATCCTGTCCGCTGACGACGAGCCCCGAGAATGTGCGGAAATAGGACACGTCGCCGACGTGCGGCTCGGAGTGGGTCTTGAAGACCAGCGCCGAGAATGGTCCGCTCTCGTCTGCGTGGATCTCGACGGTGCGATCGCCCTCGGCCCCCTTGAAGGCGTGGAGCTCCTCCATCTCGTAGGCCGAGGGCATGAGCTCGACGAGCTTCGTCAGTAGCGCCCGCATTCCGTAGGTGAGATGACCCGAGCTGCAGAAGAGTGGGAAGAGGCTTCCCTGCTTCATCCCTTCCTTCATTGCGGCGATGGCTTCCTCGCGCGGGATTTCCTCTCCCTCGAGATAGCGCTCCAGGAGGGAGTCGTCGGTGGCGGCGATCGTCTCGATCAGCTCCTGGTAATACCGATCGAACTGTGACCTGACCTCTTCGGGGATGTCGGTCTCGTCGTACTCTCCCGCCTTCGTTCCCTTTCTGTAGATGTGTGCCCGCTTCGAGAAGAGATTGACGATGCCGCGAAAGTCCGCACCTTCGCCTATCGGGATCTCCACCGGAACGACGTTCGTGGTGAGCTTGACCTTGATGTCCTGGTAGACCCCATCGAACGAGGCGTTCTCCTTGTCGAGCATGGAGATGACGAACAGCACCGGGTCT
The DNA here is from genome assembly GCA_041743365.1 of Gemmatimonadaceae bacterium. Classification (GTDB taxonomy): domain Bacteria; phylum Gemmatimonadota; class Gemmatimonadetes; order Gemmatimonadales; family Gemmatimonadaceae; genus JANPKQ01. Next base: position 2,132 of record JBGTMW010000359.1, on the reverse strand, counting down.
CGCCGGGCGATCGCCTCGTGAAACATCTTCTCCGTCCCCACCTCCACGCCCGCGGTCGCACCCACGACGACGAGGGCGCCATCCGCGGCGGCCAGTCCGGCGACGGCGTCGCCGACGAAGTCCATGTATCCCGGCGTGTCGATGAGGTTGATCTTCGTGTCCATCCACTCGGCGAACGCGCACCCGAGGTTGATCGAGTAGCCGCGGTCGATCTCGTCAGGGGAGTAGTCGGTGAGGGTCGTGCCGTCGCGGATCGTGCCGTGACGCTTGCTGGATCCCGAGACGAAAGCGAGCGCGTCGACCAGTGTGGTCTTCCCGCTCGCTCCATGTCCGACGACAGCGACATTTCTGATGTCCGAGCTTCGATACTCCCGCATCGTTTGCTCCTCGCCGATCAGGTGAGTCTCCCTATGCGTGGCGCATCGCGCAGCCACGCGCGCAGTGTCTCGTCGCTGATCTCAGCCATGGTCAGCGAGCCATCCACGGCGATCGCGCGCACAGCCCGCCGCGCGTCGCCGATGCATGAGAACTCCACGGCACCTCCCCCCCCTCGCGTGAACGTCGCGGACCACAGCAACCCCGCATCATCCGGAAATACACGCTGGCCCTCGAGTGGAGGGCGGGGCGAGTGGCGCGGCGCAGGTTGGGGCATTTGAGGAACTCCGGAGTTCTGTAATACAGCCTGCCTCTCGCTGAAGCCGGCGTCAAGACCCCCGGGGCCGTCCGCCGCCGGCGTCACCGCCCCCGGAGGGGTCCTGCCATGGGCGCTTCCGCGAGCTCCGCAACCGGGTTCAGAAGGAGGAGGTCACCGGAGCCGAAACCGAGGGCCTGGTGGTACGCCACGGCGCGCCACTGGCTCGGATGTACTACGGGGGTCGCTCACGCGACCCCCGTAGTACATCCTATCTGACTGCGCCGCAACATCATGCGTTCCGATCAATGCACCCTGTGAAGTTCGGATTGTTCACCTCATCCTGAGGCACCGGGAGATTCACGTCGTCGCCGTATGTCCCACCCTTGTAATGGTCGCCGACGGGGAAAGTCGTCTCTTCCGTACGGCCATACTGCCTGATCAGCCGGCGCAGATCGCCTAGCCGCTGGCCCCGGCTGAAGGTCCAGAAAGCCTTCTCGCGGAAAAGCAGATCCACACGCGCGGCCTGGGTGCCCGGATCCGTGAGGGGGGCGAGCGCCGCCGGCTGTATCTGGCCGAGCATCGGCGGGGATGCACGCAGCGCGTTGAGGATACTGAGCATGCCCGCCGGATCGTTCGCGTCCAGCGCCGCTTCGGCCTCGATCAACCGCGCATCGATGCCGTTCACGACTGGCAGCGGTGTCAGCTGACCGTAGAGTGGCGTCGTTCGGGAGAAGGTGGAGCCATCCTGCGATTTCGTTGTGTCCCCTTTCGAGCTGACGGTGTAGTTCACCGGCAGTCGGGGATCCATCGCGGAGAAAAACGGGATCGCATTCATCACGAGGATGTTCCGCGCGTTTCCCTCCAGGCTATCACCGACCGTGTAGCGTCGCGAGCTCACCGGCTGGCTCCAGATCACGTTCGACCCCGAGGTCAGCGCAAAGGTGTGATTGTACGAATACGACGTCGCGATTCCCGCGACAGCCGCAGCGGCCTCCTGAAACCTCCCCAGGCCCAGGAGTGCCCGTGCCTTGCCGATTCTCGCCGCTCGCTGGATGTTGACGGCGGCCGCGCTCGTCCCGGTCGCGATTGCGAGAGCGCTATCGTACGAGGCGATAGCCACCGCGAAGACGTCCGCAACTGGCCGCGGCTCTCCGTACACCACCGTCGGCCCCGCCGCATCGCTCAGCGGGATGCCGTTGCAGAAATCCTGCGCGAGCTGCATCTCGGCGAACCCGCGAGCGAAATACATCTCGGCGATGTCGATGGTACGGGTCGGGAGGAATTCCTCGAGTCCGGCGATTGCCTGGTTCGTCGCCGTTCGCACGCGGCTCAGGTCCCGGAACATGCGCGTTACCGATCCGTTGTCGAGCTGCACGCGGCGTTGATCGGTCTCATCGTTCTGAACGAACGTCGAGCTCGTCGACCACTCGTCGGCCAGCAGCCCGCCGAAGAGCCACGTGCTCTCGGCCCCTCCGGTGATGTTCTTGAAGCGGTCGAG
>JBGTMW010000358.1:0-5294 GCA_041743365.1 Gemmatimonadaceae bacterium | reverse complement strand
GCGTCGGGCCGCGCGGAATGCCTGATCGCCTCGGCCACCGCCGGGCGGGCGTTGCGCGCGGCGCACCCGCAGACCGAGTTCACGACCACCAGCGTCGTGCCCTTCGAACCCTTCAGCGTCGCGTCCACCTCGTCGGCGGTCCGCAGTTCCCTTATTCCAAGTCGCGTCAGCTCCTGACGCATCGGTGCGACCATTCTCTCATCGTACATCGTGTCGACTCCTCGGTTGATTCAATGACCTCCGGGCCAGCCTGCATCAAACCCGGCGCTATCGTGGTTCGTTCCCGTCATCGCGGACGAGCGCGAGTATCGCCGCCTGCGGAACGACGAGAAAGCGCTCGGTCTCGAAGGTGATCTCGACCGCCGCCTTCCTGAAGAAAAGAGCGAAATCCCCGGGGCTCGCCTGCATCGGGATGAAGCGCGTCTCACGCGCGCCCGTCGTCCGCCACGGCTCCTCGCTGTTGTCGGCCAGGTCGGGCATCGGGAGCCCCGGCCCCGTCGCCACGATTCGGCCTCCCTGGACAGCCTGGCTGTCCACGGCGGTGGGCGGGAGGTAGAGCCCCACCTTGGTGCGCTCCTCGCCCTCCTCGAGCTTCACGAGGACGCGGTCACCGACGACGAGAAGCCGCTTCTTCTTCTTCACGAGGGATCCGGACGCACATTCATCATCCGGAAGATCATCGGGACACCGGCCGCAGGCAATGGAGCGGCGGCGCGATGAGTCGCGCGCTACCCGCGGCCGAGAGGCGGGTCGTCGAGAGGGGTCGGTGTATCCAGCTCGGCGCGAACGGCCTCCGCTGCGCTCTCCGACCGCTCGCGCTTGATGAGAAGGTAGCGCACGGCGTACACGACGGCTGCGAGCAGCGCGGCGAATCCCAGGATCGCCGGGAACCGCACCCCGATCGTCTTCTCCGCGATTCCGAACAGATCGGCCCACTCAGCGCGCGCGCGACTGCCGATGGGCTCCCTGTGAAACGCGATGAGGAGCGCGCTCGTGGCGATCTCCGCAATGCTCTCGACGGCCGCGAAGGCCGGTGCGCGCCAGAGCCACGTCCGAAGGGTGTAGTTGGAGAGATGTGCCGCGACGAGGCCGAAGAGGATCAGGACCCCGAGCGCGAAGGTTCCAGCGAGGTAGACGAAGCTGCCGCCCCCATACGTGAGTGCGATCGAGCGGAGAAGGCGTATTGCGATGCCCGCGACCAGCGCTGTCTCGACCAGCGACATGGTCAGCCTTCGGAACGCCGCTGGCTCCTCGAGGCGCCATTCGGCCGTGTGGCGCGGGAAGTACGCGCTCATGAGCGGGGCCCGAGGCGCCGGGTGATCACGCGGGCTCGTGGTGTACGTCGGCGGTCCACGCGATCTCCACCACCCCCATGTCGACCGTCGTCCCCGTCGGCAGGACCGCGCGCCGATGCATTGGGCCGGCCGTCTCGACGCGGACTCGGGATATGTACAGCGGTTCCGTCATCTCATTCTCGCAGCCACGATGGGCGATGGGCCATCGGCGTGCCTTGCGCACGCCGAGGGCATCCTAGCGACGATTCCCGACGGCAGGAGGTAATGATGCCATCGTCAGGCGACCGAAGGCCCGCTCAGGAGCCGCCGCAGAGGGAGCCGCCACTGTGGAGCCAGATGCTCGTGATCGTGGCGTTGTCGGGAATGGCGTTGGGATTTGATTCGACCCGGGTTCCCCTCGGCAGCGATGACGCCGTCGCCGACGTGCCGAAGGAGACGCCGGAGAGCGGCGGCACCGCGACGACGACCCGGCCTTCGCCCATCGCCGCGCAGACGCGGCCATAGGCGGCGCGAAGCGCCCCGACAGTCTTGCCGACACCGATCCCCGCATCGGTGCGGATGGACGAGTCGGCCAGGATGATGCGCTCGATGACAGGATCGGTGTCCTGACCCACGATGATCACCGCCGACGATCCGCCGAGGTTCACGACGCGTCCGTTCTCCTGGATCCCTTCGCCGAGCGAGAAGGCCGTGTCGCGAACGGTGCAACGGCCGCTGAAGGTGCTCAACCGCTCGCCAACGCGAATGGGACCGACGCCGGCGGAGGTTATCATCGGTGTTCCACCGCCGGTGACGCACGCTGTGGTGCCCTCCGGGGCCGCAGCGACGGTGGAGTCGGGGGCATCATCCCTGGAAGGGCATGCGAGCACCGTGAGTGCTGCGAGGACGGGACCAAGAGCATGGCCTAGCCGCATCGAGTCTCCTTCGCGTTGTCCACGCGGGATTGATGGTGAAGGGGCAGAGTGGGCGGCGGGATTCGTGAAGCTACCGGATCCTTGTCCCGATCCGGCCCCACCGGATGTCGGTGATGAACGGAAAGGTGTCATCGCTCTCGCCGCCGGCGCGATAGGAGTAATAAACGAAGATGGGTCTCGCGCGGAAGTTCTCGCGGGGAACCAGACCCCAGTAGCGCCCATCCTTCGACGCGTGACGACTGTCGCCGAGCATGAAGTAGTTGCCGGGGGGAACGACCAGCGGGCCCCAGTTACCGAGAGAAGGTCGCGGCAGCGGATCGGGAAAGCGCGACCCCCTGATCTCGTAGCGGCGCTGCCACTCGAAGAGCGGATCGTAGGCGTTCGGGTCGCCGGTTGCCTTGGCGGCGGTCACGCTGTCCTGGCGCCGCTCCGTCCCGTTCAGGAACAGCACGTCGTTGCGCATGTAGAGCGTGTCGCCGGGAATGCCGACGAGTCGCTTCACGAGGGTCGGGTTCGGATCCCAGGGCTGGTCGCTCTGTGTAGGCGACTTGAAGACGACGACTTCGCCGCGACCGGGGTCGGAGTAGCCGGGAAGGTTGATGTTCGTGAAGGGGATGTGAGGGCCGTATACGAGCTTGTTCACGAACAGCCAGTCACCGACCAGCAAAGTGGGCTCCATGCTTCCGGACGGGATCCGGTACGCCTCGATGAAGAATGTGCGGATCACGAGAAAGACGAGCACCGCACCGAGCAGCGACTTCACATTGTCCCAGATCGGCCGCCACTGGATGGGCTTCCGGGCGCCACCGCTGCGCGCAGTGGCGACGACGTTCTTCGGGCCGGGTCCGGATGATCGCTTCTTGTTGGCTGCCACTGCCGTCGAGTGAGAGAGTGCGGGAGGCGGACGGGGAAAGTTCGTCCCCGATCCCCCGCGGGAGCAAGCCGGACGCACCGAGGGGGCGCATGGGATTGCGCCCCCTCCGTGTTTATGGCTGCGACCAGGCAACCGCGGAAGGAGCCCGCGCTGCCCGTTTGCGTTCCCTACTTCAGGTGCTTGCTCACCATCTTCGTCATGTCGAACATCGAAACCTGGCTCTTGCCACCGAAGATCGGCCTGAGGTTTTCGTCCGCGTTGATCATGCGGCGGTTCTTCGAGTCCTGGAGACCCTTCCGCTTGATGTAGGCCCAAAGCTTCTTGGTCACCTCGGTGCGGGGCATGGGCGAACTGCCGATCACCTGCGCGAGCTGCGGGCTGATCGTCATCGGCTTCATGAAGGCCGCGTTCGGCTTGCGCTTCGCGCCGCTCTTCTTGCGCGCCGTCTTCTTCTTCTTCGCCGCGCTCTTGCGTCCACCGGTCTTCCTCTTCGCGGAACCTCTCTTCGCAGCCTTCTTCTTTGTGGCCATCGAGGTGTCTCCTGCTGGGGGGCGTGGAAGTGTTTCGTGTTGGTGGTGCTGCTCCGTCGACGGAGCAAACTATATGCGTCCTCTGGGGGCGCAATAGGCAGAGCACTGTTTTCTCCTATGAGAAAGTCGCCGCTCACCCTCTGACGAAGGTACCCTGGCGGCAGATCGCCCCGCCTCTTCCCTGCTGACAGTGCCACGGATCACCGAAGCCGGCGATTGTCTCGCGGTGCGAGTCGGGTCCCGAACGCTGCACCGATCGCCGCCACGACCGACGTGCCCGACCCGCTGCGCGCCGCCGGGCGCATCGTCGAACCAGAGGGAAAACAGCCCGTTTCCAGAGGGGAATCACTTCGTGTCGAACGACCGGAGCAGCTCCATCATCTTCACGTCCCACGGATCGGGAGCGGGATCGTCGTCCGCGATGTCGTAGTCCTTCTGGGGCGTCTCGAGGATGAGCGGGACACCCTTGCTTCGGCTGTCCTGCATCAGCCAGCGGAAGGGCTCGGTTCCGATCGCGCCATCTCCGATGAGCACGTGACGGTCCTTGTTCGACCCGAGCGCCCCCTCGCTGTCGTTCAGGTGAAAGAACGCGGGCGGCTCCCCCACGGCTTCCTCGAACTCGTCGAGCACGGCGGTGAATGCCGCCTTCGAGGCCGAGATGTCGTAGCCCGAAGCAAGGAGGTGACAGGTGTCGAGGCCATAGCCGGTTCGCTTGCGCAGCTTCTTCGGCACGTGACCGAGTATCTCTCCAACCTCCGCGGCCGTCTTCCCCATCGTGCGCCCGGCGCCCGCGGTGTTCTCGACGAGGAGCCTCGTATCTCCCTTGACGACGTCGAGCGCAGCGGTGATCGCGGCGGCAATCCGCTCCGCTGATGTGGAGCGCTCGCTCGTTCCGGCGGAGCCGGGGTGGAAGCACACTCCGCCGACACCGAGAGCCGTCGAGCGCTCGAGCTCCTTCGCCAGCCCTCCACTCGCGCGGATGTACTTCTCGTCGTCGGGGGTCGCGACGCTCAGCACGTAGGCCGCGTGTACGACGACGTTCTCCCGCTCGATGCCCGCCTCGTCGAGCGCCTCGCGGAACCGCGCGACGCGCTCGGGCTTGATCGATATCCGGTCGCCGTAGTACTTGGGAATCGCGGTGAAGATCTGGAGTGCGCTCATCTTCGCCTTCCCCGCCCGCTTCGCGGCCATGTGAATGCCGCCGTTGTCGATCGTATGCGCGCCGAGGAGTCTCACTCCACTTCCTCCCCCCGCACGGGTATCACCCTTTCATCGAGCTGTCCCGCGCGAGCCATCACACGCGCGCCCCGGGACCCCTCCTCCCACTGCTCCGCCGTCCAGGCCACCGCGATTCTTCGACCGGCGACGGCGACGCGCGGATCGGTCGCGCGCATGCTCGAGGTGGTGACCGGCGTTCGATACTCGAAGATGTGCCCGGCGGTGGCCGACACGGCGAGCTCGACGCGTGCACGCTCGCTGTTGGGGTCTTCGTACGCGACGGCGACGACGTCACCGCTCGTCGCGATCGACGCTCTCACGGGCCGGTCGCCATACACGATCGCGACCGCCTCGTGGAAGTACTCGCCCTGCTCCATGGAGTGACCCCCGTACAGTCCCTTGCCGTTGGGAGGGTCCATGAAGTAGGCGAGGTGAACGTAGCCGCGTTCCGCATCCGCCGCGA
>JBGTMW010000357.1:0-2409 GCA_041743365.1 Gemmatimonadaceae bacterium | reverse complement strand
GGCCTGCGGCAGGCGCCGACTCCAGCCTCTTCGCGGCTCTCGAGTGGCGCAACCTCGGACCGAATCGTGGCGGTCGCTCGACGGGCGTTGCGGGTTCGACGGCACGCCCCCTCGAGTACTACTTCGGCGCTACGGGCGGCGGGCTGTGGAAGACTACCGATGGCGGCACAACCTGGGAGCCGGTGACCGACGGCCAGATCGGAAGCTCCTCGGTCGGCGCGGTCGCCGTGTGCGAGTCGAACCCGGACATCGTCTACATCGGCACCGGCGAGACCCAGCTTCGCGGCAACATCATGCAGGGCGACGGGATCTACAAGTCCACCGACGCAGGAAAGACCTGGCGCCACACCGGGCTGCGCGAAACGCAGAACATCGCGCGCGTGCGAGTGCATCCCACCGACTGCAACCAGGTTCTAGTCGCTGCCTTCGGTCACCACGGCGCCGACAATCCGGAGCGCGGGATCTACCGGTCGACCGATGGCGGCGCCACGTGGGCGAAGACGCTCTATCGGGACCCGAAGTCCGGTGGCGTCGATCTCGTTATCGACCCGAAGAACCCGAACATGGTATACGCGGCCCTCTGGGAAGCGTGGCGCAAGCCCTGGGGAATGTCGTCGGGCGGGCCCGGCTCGGGGCTTTACAAGTCGACGGATGCCGGCCGCACCTGGACGGAGATCTCCCGCAATCCCGGATTGCCGCGAGGCATGCTGGGCAAGATCGGCATCGCCGTCTCTCCGGTTGATGGGAATCGGCTCTACGCGATCATCGAGTCCGATTCCGGGGGCGTCTTCCGCTCGGACGACGCCGGCCGCACCTGGACGCTCACCAACGATGAGCGCAAGCTCCGCCAGCGCGCCTTCTACTACACGCGCATCTACGCCGATCCGGTCGAGCGGGATCGGGTGTATGTGCTGAACGTCGGGTTCTTTCGCTCCGATGATGCAGGTACGAAGTTCGAGACCCAGATCCGCTCTCCGCACAGCGACCAGCACGACCTGTGGATCGCCTCGAACGACAACCAGCGGATGATCAATGGCAACGACGGCGGCGGGAACGTCAGCGTCAACGGCGGCCGGACGTGGACCGCCCAGAACTACCCCACCGCGCAGATGTACCGCGTCGCCACGACATCGCACACGCCGTACATGGTGTGCGGAGGGCAGCAGGACAACAGCACCGCCTGCGTCCCGAGCTCCGGCTGGAACCAGCTCTCCGCGCAACCGGGCGGGTTCTTCTTCGCCGCCGGCGGTTGCGAGAGCGGCTACGTCGCCCCGCATCCGACGAACACCGACATCTACTTCTCCGGCTGCTACGGCGGATCGCTGGATCGGTTCGACTATTCCACGGGCCAGAACCGCGCTGTCGACGTGTGGCCCGACAACCCGATGGGCTACTCGGCCATCGACATCAAGGAGCGCATTCAGTGGACCTTCCCGATCGTGTTCTCGCCGCACGATCCGAACGTCATCTACACGACGTCGCAGCACGTATGGCGCTCCACCGACGAAGGCCAGAGCTGGCAGCGGATAAGTCCCGACCTCACCCGCGCCGATCCCGCGACGCTCGGCCCGTCCGGAGGTCCGATCACTCGCGACCAGACCGGCGTCGAGACGTACGGCACCGTGTTCACCCTCGCGCCATCGCCGCTCGATCCCAACCTGATCTGGGCCGGATCGGATGACGGAGTGGCGCACATCACTCGTGACGCCGGAAGGACCTGGACGCGCGTGACGCCCGCAGGCATGCCGGAGTACATGCGCATCGGCACCATCGAGGCATCGCCGCACAAGCCCGGCACGGCGTATCTCGCTGGCAACCGCTACCTGCTCAACGACTTCAGCCCGTATCTCTATCGCACCGATGACTACGGCCAGAGCTGGACGCGCATCACCAACGGCATCCCGGCGGGCGACTTCCTGCGTTCGGTGCGCGAGGACAGGGTGCGTCCCGGCCTGCTCTACGCCGCCACCGAGCGCGGTGTTCGCGTGTCCTGGGACAACGGCGCCAGCTGGCGCTCCCTGTCCCTCAACATGCCCATCACCCAGGTCTCGGACCTCGCGGTCAAGGACGACGACCTGGTGATCTCGACTCATGGTCGCTCATTCTGGGTGCTTCCGAACATCGGGATCCTTCGCCAGCTCGACGCCGCCGTCCGCATCACCGCCGCTGGGGCGACTCCGGCAAAGCCGGTGCACCTGTTCGCTCCCGCGCCCGCAATTCGTGGCATCGATGCCGGCGTCACCGTGGACTATTACCTCGAGAAGCCGCCGGAGTCGCTGACACTCGAGTTCCTCGACGCGTCGGGGCGCGTCATCCGTTCGTTCACCGGCCGCCCCGCTGTCGATTCGGCCGCCCGGCGCGATTCGGCTGCGCGCGACTCGACGGCCCGGCGCGACTCGACGGCCCGAC
>JBGTMW010000356.1:0-3095 GCA_041743365.1 Gemmatimonadaceae bacterium | reverse complement strand
ATGTGCTGCCCATCGGGCGACACGCGCGCAGCCATGTCCGGCGTCCGGTCGGCTGTGAGCTGTCTCATCTCTCCGCCCTTGACCTGAACCGTCCACAGGTCCGGGTATCCGCCGCGGTCGGAGCTGACCAGCAAACGCTCGCCGTCCGGGAAGAGGTCGAGCGAGTGGATGAGTGCCTGATCGAAGGTCAGCTGCTCGGCATCCTCCCACGTGGCCTCGCGATGTTCCAAGATGGGAACTCGCCACACATTGGCGACGGGGTTGCCCTTCGAGTAGGCCAGCTTCCGGCCATCCTGGCTCAACGCGGCCTGCTGCATGCCAACGCCCACCGTGGCCGGGCTCGCGTCCCCTTCCGGCGTCCCGTCGGACCCGATTCGCTGCTGCCACAGATCCTTGCTTCCCCCGCGGTTCGAGATGTAGAAGAGCGTGCGTGCGTCCGGGGACCAGATGGGACTCCAGTCATCCGACGTCCCATCGGTGACGGCAACCTCCTGCTCGTCAGAAGCCCGCAGCAGCAACATGCGGCTGACCCCGTCAGTTCGATTCGGCGCCTGCACGTAGACGAAGAAGCGGCCGTCCGGAGACCAGCTGAGATCGTGGCGATTGCCGGCGGAGCTGGGAATCCTCAGGCGGCGAGAGTCCCGGGTGGCCATGGACACGATCTCGATGACATTGCCCTGATCCTCTCTTCGCATGTGCGCCAACTCGGTCCCATCCGCCGACCATTGCGGACTGTTCAGTCCCTCCGCCGCCCCTCGGGCGGATATCCGAGTCGGACGCCCCCCGATAGCGGGCATCAAGTAGACGCCACCACCGTCTCGCTCGGAGACGAACGCGATCTGATTGCCATCTGGGGACCAGGCGGGCTCGGCGTCCAGGCCTGGGTAGTCTGCCGTCAAGTTCACGGCGGCTCCCCCGGCCGCCGGTGCGACCCAGATGTCCTGGTTGCCGCTCTGGTCAGAGACGTAGGCGATGCGTCCTCGGTCGGGGGACCACGTCGGCTGGGTCTCGACGCCGGCGGTGAACGTTACCTGGCGTGGGTTGCGGAGTTGAATCGCGGGGGCGTTGCTCGGCTCCGTCCGCATCGAGCCAAAGATGCCCAGGAGCCCGAGAATCACGACGACGGCCGCGCCGCCCCACCAGACTCTGCTCGCCGCTCGTCGACGCGTCGCCGCGGGTTGCACATCCGCGAGCAGTTCGCCGGAGTCGATCTCGCGCTTCAGCTCCTCCAGCTCGTTTCGGATGTCGAGCGCGCTCTGCATCCGACGTGAAGGGTCTTTCGCGAGGCAGTGCTGGACGATTCTTGACAGATCGCGGGGAATCCCCGCACGGATCGAGGAGGCGGCGGGCGGAACGTCCCTGATGATCGAGGACAGCAGCTCGGTCGGCGTCTCGCCGGCGAAGGGACGGCCACCCGTCAGCATCTCGTAGAAGATGATGCCTATCGCGAAGATATCGGAGCGGGCATCGACGGGCTGTCCCCTCGCCTGTTCGGGTGACATGTAACTGAATGTCCCGACGATCAGCCCCGGTTCGGTCATGGTCGCCGTGGGGACACCGCCCGCCTCGCTGTCCGCCGCAAACCCGCCCATGGGCTTCGCCAGACCGAAGTCGAGGACTTTGACGCGACCGTCGGCGCCAACCATCACGTTGCCCGGCTTCAGGTCACGATGCACGATGCCCTGCTGGTGCGCGGCGGCAACCGCATCCGCGAGGGGAATGGCGATGGCGAAGAACCGCTCCAGCGAGAGCCCCTCCCGGGGCAACAGCTCGGTGAGCGTCCTGCCCCGGACCAGCTCCATCGTGATGAAGTGGACTCCGCCGTCTACTTCAACCGAGTGAACGGTGACGATGTTGGGGTGGTTGAGGGCGGCGAGGGCCTGGGCTTCGCGGGTAAAACGGGCGCGGCGCTCGTCGCTGGCGAGCTCGGTCGGAAGTACTTTGAGGGCCACGCGCCGCCCGAGCGACGTGTCCTCGGCCAGGTACACGTCTCCCATCCCGCCTGATCCAATTTTCTCGAGGATCCTGTAATGAGCCAGGGTTTGGCCTACCACCGAGCATCTCTGGGGACGTCGCCCGCGATTCTACGGGAAACGCGATCAGGCCGCAAAGAGGGCGATGAAGTCGAGCGTGCTCGATTGCACGTGGAAAGGGCAGCGCATTCAGTGAGCGGTGATTGGGGCCATTTGCCACGAAGTTCGACGAGACGGGCTGATCGCACCGCTGGCTTGACGAACCACGACTTGGCTCGGCACTCCCGAGATCGTCACTCTGCGTGATGAAGCAATCGGCTATCTGGCCGTTGGACGCCAGCCTGCGGCTCGCCGAAGGCGGCTGTAGGCGAGTCGAATGGTGAACCCGGAAGGAATCGAACCTTCAACCAACAGATTAAGAGCCTTCGGAAGAGCCAGATCACGCCGTCGCGGACGATGATTCTTCGAACGAATCTGCGCCTGGCGGTCGCAGGAGTGGCCGCGTGATTCGGAAAAAGTGCCCCACAGTGCCACACGGCATTGCACCGTTTAGTCAAGTGCTGAAGGCAGCATCGGTGTTCCACCGCTCTCTCGGGCTGCGCCGACGGACAGCGCGAGGTGGTCGCGGCTCTGCTTCAAGCGGGCTCGGACACTCATGCGCGCTATAGAGGAACTGGGACTGCTCTCAGTGCCGCGTCTGCCAGGAGCAGTCTTGACGTCGTCGAGCTGCTTCTCAGCTTTGGAGCGAAAATCGAACATGTCGAATGAGCTAGGTGAGGGACCTCTTCATGAGGCTTTGCCATCAACGGCGTCGCGCCAAAGAAGGACAACATTCTGCTGCCGTGGAGATGCTCGGCACGAGCGGACGATGGTCGTGACGGCTTCGACGCGGCACGGACACGTCGCGAATCCTGAGGCTGCATCTGCCCGGCAGCCCAGCGAACGAGAGGTTATGTCCAGCCTGCGGTGCAGAGTGCAGGGTGTCGGTTCTCAGAACCTAGGGACCCCTCGCGACTGAATTTCTCAAAACCTTTCCCCCCTCGGGACTGAGGTTTCTCAAAACCTTTCCCCCCTGCCTGACCGCGCGTACACGCTTCCCGTTTCGGCCCCCTGAGAGGCCGG
>JBGTMW010000355.1:0-1863 GCA_041743365.1 Gemmatimonadaceae bacterium | reverse complement strand
TCGTGCAGCAGGTCGGTGATGCGCGTGCCCTCGATGACGCGGGCGCCGGCAGCTCGTGCGCGGTCGAGCAGGATCTCGTCGAGGACGCGGCGCCGGATCGCCAGCCCACGATCCCGAAAACCGGTGAAGCCGTGTGCCGCGGCGAAATCCCCGCGTATGCGCTCACCGTTGGGCGCGCGCACGAGCATTCCCGCGAGCTGCGCGGCTCCCGCCTTCTCTGCCAGGGAAAGCGCACCCATCTCATGGAGAATGCGGGACGCCTGCGGGCTGAGGTACTCCGCGCACGGCTTGTCGCGCGGGAAGCGCGCCCGGTCCACGATGAGCACATCCACGCCGGCGCGTGCGAGAAAGTACGCGGCGGCGGCGCCCGCGGGGCCACCGCCCACGACGAGGACGTGCGAGGATGTCGCCGTCACTGCCGCTCGAAGGTGATCCCGCCGAGTATGAGCGCGGACCCCTGAAAGAAATAGTCGAAGGTCGCGGTTCCGGACCCCTCGGGGAGGTATGTCAGGACCACCGAGCTTCCCGCCGTGCGCCAGCGCGCGGCAGTGACGACGGAGTCGACCATGCCGAAAGTGAGATTGCTCGCGACCACGGCACGTGAGGCGCTCGCGTTCGAGGCGAATCGCCAGGTGGTACGCGATGCGTGCACGGCCCCGACATGATCCTGGAAGAGCAGCGTCCGCGACCACTGCCCCACGAGGCGTGAGTCGATCGTGGTATTGCCACCGCCGCCGGCGGTCCCGCCCGATCCAGGGCGCGGCGCCCCGATCGTGCCCGTGATGTTCACCCGCTCGCCATCGCACGCCGCGAGCGCGCAGATGATGGCAATACCACACGCGACCGCGCGCAGGATTCCCGACGCCGTCGTGAGTGTCACGGCGTCACGATTACGGTGCGAGGTCTGCCCGCCCACCAGAACTCGTAGGTTCCAGCCCCCCCGAATCGCTGGGCTTCTCGACCGTTGGGCGGGATCGGTCCGACCTCCCACTGCCGGGCGCCGGTTTGCCGAACGCCGTTCACGAACGGCTGACCCTGACCCGATTGCTGCGCCGGGTCGATGACCCCATCCATGCCTTCGAAATCGACGAAACCCCGCGTCTCGTTCTGGAAGATGACGGCAGCCCCCACGGGAATCCGCACCGTGTCCGGCAGAGTGTAGAACGTGCCGGCGCTCGGCGTCTCCTTGAAGCGCATGACCGCGTAGCGGTCGGTCACCTGGACGGCCACCGTGTCGGCCGTATCGAGGAATTCGATCACCAGAGAACCGGTCCCGGACCTGTTGCCGAGGATGGTGATCGTGTCGCGGGGCTCACGAAGGACGTCGAACGGCGCATCGTCGCCTGACTCGAAGTAAAACGGATCATCGGAGCTCGCGCGATGGAAGTTGGAATCGCGTCGAATCACGGCGAACCGGAGGCCGTGGTAGGACGTCCCGGCGCCGGTCACATCGCGCGCGCCGGGCGCGAGGGCAACGACGGTATCGATCGTCATCCTCGCCATCACCGCGACCTGGGCGACATGGATGGTGACCGTGTCGCGGAGCCCGTCCAGGTGCGCTATGACATTCGCGGTCCCATCGCGGAGAAAGAAAAGGAAGGTGGCGCCTGGAGCATCGCCCCCGTCCACCACGGCCGGGTGGGTCGATCCCCACGTCACGCGCTGGCCCTGCCGGGGGTGCCGGACTCCGGCCCCGTCCTCGAGGACCACATCGAACGGGTAGCCACCAAAGGCGCCCGCGTGGATGACCCGGCCGACGGGCTGACTGCTCATCGTGATGTGAATCGCGCGGATCTCGTCGATGGGACGCTCGGCAGCCACCCCGGTGGCATCGGGGCCGCAACCGAGCGAGACGGCGGCGAC
>JBGTMW010000354.1:0-4661 GCA_041743365.1 Gemmatimonadaceae bacterium | reverse complement strand
GCGACGCCCTGGGTTCTCCGGCCGCGGGGCGCCGATCCCCGTCCCGCGGGGGCCAGATGACGCCCTCGCATCCCGGTCCGCCCTTGAACCTCGGTCTGTTCCGGCACTTGAAATCGGGCGCTCTCGGGTTGCGCTTGCTGGTCCGGTCATCCCACATCTTCCCGCCGCACATTGGACATGCGGGGTCATCGATCGTCCCCGCCGGCTTTGCGCCGGATGCGGCACCTTCCTCCCGCGGCGGCCAGATGATGCCTTCGCACCCGTCGGTCAGGCACCTGTAGTCGGGCGCCTTCGGATTTCGCTTCGTTGCGCGCTCGTCGCGCATCTGGCCGGCGCACCTGGGACAGGGCGGCGACGCCTCTTCTGACTCGGAGCCCTGCGGATCTACCTGTTCGGTCATTCCGGAAGTTAGCGGGACATCGCGGCGATAACCATCGCCCCGGGCGTCGATCGTGCAGGGCGTCAACCGCGTTCAGGGCGACATCGGTTAGAACAGAACGGCGTCAGGAGTACGTCTGCAGGGTCGTTAGACGGTCAACGGCGTTTACGGGTTAACGACGTTGATTCTGTCAGTTCGAACGTCCCGGAGCCACGGGCGTACGCGGGATTCGATCTACCGCGGCGATCGGCATCGACCGGCGGAAGAGGCGTGCGATCTCCTCATCCTTCAGTCCCTCGATGATCTTCGACTTGTCGAGGCGTGCCGTGACGTTGCGCGCCTCGACTCCCTGCCAGTTGAGCCATGCGTAGCGATTCCGGCGCGCGCTCTGGGCGTCAGGATAGTGGAACACGATCATCACGTTGCTCGCGCCCGGAGCGCGCGCTTCCACGCCCCAGTGTACACCATCGGGGGAGGTATACGGTCGTTTCATGGTGACTTGGCGCTCGCGGAAAGGGGTGTGAGGGGCTGGCGACCGGAGAATCCGGCATCGATCTCGTGCCAGTGCTCGATGGCGGCTTCCCCGAGCCGCCAGCAGAGATATACCGGTCGGCCGTCGATCTCGCCGGGAAAGTCCACGAGCCCTGCATCGAGAGGGACCTTGGTTTCCGCCCCCAGGCTCGCGATCTCCTCGACGTAGCCCTCGATTTCCGTGGCGAGCGCCTGGACCTCCTTCTGGAGAGTCTCCATTTCCGCGCGCGAAGCGGAGTGGGTTCCTGCGGCGACGATCTCCAGCTCCGCCAGCCGCTCCTGCCAGCGGGTGTACTGACGGACGAGATCCTCGACAATTCGGCGAACCAGTGGCAGGGTCCTGTTCGCATCCTCGACTGTAAATACTTTCTCCATGGGCTGATGCTGTACACGGAGTGTGCCGCGGTCAAGACGGTCGACGCTCGCCACGGCGCAAGGCGTCTTGTGAGGCCCTGCCGCCGAAACCACATTGCTCCCGATCCCCGCACCCGATCACCCGACCTGTTCCGGAGCGTTCCAAATGTCGGCAGCCACGCGCGTCGCGCTCATGCTCCTTCCGCTCTTCGGCCCCGCACTGCTGCGTGCCCAGGCGCTGGCCGCCCGCATCGACGCCGCCGCGGCAAGCGTCGCGCCGACGGTCATCGAGCTGCGCCACCGGATTCACCAGAATCCCGAGCTCAGCAACCGCGAGATGAAAACGGCGGCGCTCATCGCGTCGCACCTGCGGGTGCTTGGGATGGAGGTGCGGACGGGGATTGCCCACACTGGCGTCGTCGGCGTGCTCAAGGGAGGGCGGCCGGGGCCGGTGGTCGCGGTGCGTGCCGACATGGATGCGCTTCCCGTCACGGAAGCGACGCCCTACCCGTTCAAATCCACGGTGCGGTCCACCTATCTCGGGCAGGAAGTGGGTGTGTCACACGCGTGCGGGCACGACATCCACGTGGCCGTGCAGCTCGGCGTCGCATCGACCCTGGCCTCCATGCGCGATGAGCTTCCGGGAACCGTGATGTTCATCTTTCAGCCCGCGGAGGAGGGACCGCCGCCCGGGGAGAACGGGGGCGCGAAGATGATGATGGAGGAAGGGATCTTCAACACGCTTCGCCCCGCGGCCGTCTTCGGCCTGCACAGCTTCGCGGAGATGGAGGTGGGCAAGGTCGGCTACACGCCCGGCCCGGCCATGGCCGCGGCGACTGGTTGGCGCGCAACGGTGAAGGGGCGGCAGTCGCATGGCGCGTCTCCCCATCTCTCGGTCGACCCGATCGTCATCGCATCGCAGGTGGTGCTCGCACTTCAGACGGTCAGGTCGCGCAATCTCTCCCCGTTCGAGCCGAGTGTCCTGACGGTCGGAATCCTTCGCGCCGGCGAACGGCTCAACATCATTCCGGCCGAGGCACGACTCGAGGGAACGATCCGCACCTTCGATCCCGGCGTTCAGGACACTGTCGAGCGACGCATGCGGGAGATCTTCGACGGAGTCACGCGGGCGGGGGGTGGATCGTACACGATCGAGTTCGACCGCGCATACCCGGTGACGGTGAACGACCGGGCGCTCGCCGCGCGCACGCGCCCGACTCTCGAGCGCATCATGGGAAGGGCGAACGTGCTGGAGATTCCGCCGACGACCGGCGCGGAGGACTTCTCCTACTTCGCCAACGCGGTGCCAGGATTCTTCTTCCGCCTGGGAACGGTGAAGCCGGGCACGAAGAGCGGCGACCACCACACGCCTACGTTCATGGCGGATGACGCGTCGATCCCCATAGGCGTGCGCCTGATGTCTAGCATCCTCGTGGACTACCTCAGCGCGAGCGGTCGGTAGCGTCCTCGGCGTCGCGCTCCTCGAGCCGGCGCCGGCGCCTCTCCTTCGCCGCGGCGTGGCGGCGGTGCTCCTCGTCGGATACGGGCTGAAGCTTCGGCACCGGAACCGGGCGACCGTTCTGGTCGATGGCGACGAAGGTGAGATAGCAGGAGTTGGTGTGCCTTCGCTCGCCGGTCAGCAGGTTTTCCGCCTCGATGCGCACTCCGACTTCCATCGACGAGCGCCCGACGAAGTTGACGCTCGCACGCATGATCACGAGGTCTCCGAGGTGAATCGGCTCGCGAAAGTCCACGCGATCCACCGAGACGGTGACGCAGTCACTGCGCGCGTGCCGGATCGCCGCCACGGCCGAGGTGCGATCCATCATGGACAGGATCACGCCGCCGAAGACGTGACCGAGATTGTTGGCGTGCTGCGGCATCATGATCTCGGATGTCTCGTGCTGCGTCTCGCGCACTGTGCGCACCTGCGCGGGGGTGTCAGTGGGCATGGAGTCGGAAAGACGATGGTGATATGAACGGGATGCGACCAGCAGCAGCATGCAGTGCGACGAGGCGATCGGTTCGCACGCGCTCGCCGGTGGCAATGCGGGTGTCCTCGGAGTAGAGCGCCGCCTCGTCGAACGCACGGCGAAGGCCGCGTCGCGTGATGCTGTCGATCGGCGGGGTATCGAGCCTGAGGAGCCATTCGACCGGCGGGGGCACCTGCGCCGCCTTCCACTCCCGCATGGCGCTGTCGCGAAGCACCAGCGTCACGATATCCGTGGCGCTGTCGTAGCGGGCGATGATCGCCGGCGACTGCCCGGCAGCGGGCCACGTCGGATAGTCTCCGGCGCCGGCATCCTTCGGTGATTCCGGGAGCGCCGTGCGGACGTCATCCCACCAGGCCGGGGCTTCGACCCTGATTGGGGACATCGGGAACGCCAGGTCGAGCGCCCACTCGCCCTCGCCCGGTACGAGGAATGCCAGGGCCGGATCCGTTCCGATGCGGGAGATGCTGAAGCTCATCGGGTCGAATCGGAGGTCGCGGACGATCCGTCCTATGTGCTGCGCTTCCTCGCTGGACGACGCCAGCAGCGAGTCGATTCCATCGGTGAAGCTGCGGCGGGCTTCCGCCAGCGCGCGAACGGCCTCTCTCCCCCCGAACAGCGTTGCGGCGCTGGCGGCCTTGCCGTTCCTGAGGTCCACGACCCCGCGGCGAATCGAGTGGAGCTCGCTTCCATCGGGAAGTCCGATGTCGGCGTGGTGCTCGTAGGAGAGGTAGGGGCCATGTACGGCGATGATCTCTATGTCCGCGGTGGCGTAGAGCTCGGGGTCAGCGCTCGCCTCCTCGTGCGGCTCGAGCCGCCGTGCCCGGGGGTGGCTTCGGGCGTACGCGGCCGAAAGCCTCGCGACGGTGGTATCCTCGATGACGGCCGAGGAGTCTCCTGTGAGGAGGTCGCGCCGGTATAGTCGCTGGCCGACCATGATGGCCTCGAAGTAGGACTGGTCGTCGTCGGTGACGTACAGCTCGTAGAGCCGTCCATCGAAGCGCGCCAGGGCAATCGGTGCACCCCGGACCGTGACGCCGTGCTCGCCTGTAGTGACCCAGAAGGTCGAGTCATGGGCGGCAACCAGGAATTCGGAAGCCGGCGGGGGCGGACCATGCTGGTCGACGCAGGCGACAGCGAGCAGGACCAGCGGCCAGGGAAAGCGCATTGCGGGCCAATATAGCGTGCCTGCGCCAGCGCGCACGGTCGCACACGTACTCATCGAACCACCAGTCAGCTAGTTTTCGCGCTCGTCTCACACCCACCGATTCACCCCCGACAGATGCGTAGCCTTCCGCTATTCGCGCTGCTGCTGCTCGCCGCCTGCAGCGCGGACAGCTCCGACCGTTCCAGCGCCGCCGCGAGCGAAGTTCCTCGCACATCCGCGAGCGCGCCCGCAGCCCCCG
>JBGTMW010000353.1:0-2896 GCA_041743365.1 Gemmatimonadaceae bacterium | reverse complement strand
TCGATCCCCGCGCGCACCTCGGAGATTCGATTGGCCGGGAACCCGCCGCAACGCGCGTGCTCGCGGATGATCTCGGCATCCTGCGCGATGTACACGCAGTAGATCCTGTCGTCGGTGACATAGCTCTGCACCCACTGGATGTCCGGCCCCAGAGCCTGGAGCACCTCGCACGACTTCCGCGCGACTCCCTGAAGGTCGCCGGCAGACAGCCTCCCCGCGCCGGGCAGGTCCCGCTCGATCAGGTATTTCGGCATTTCGATGGCCTCATGGTCTGGTGGAGGAAACGACTCGTTGCGATCGGTGGTGAGTTGAAGCTCACTCCGTGTACCTGCACGACACCTTCGGATTCCAGTCGGCGAAGATCCCGCGCGGATTCTCGCGCATGTGCCAGACGTGGAGGGCCCAGATTCCGAACGCCTCGTTCCGGTGGAACGACTGTCCGTAGAGCTGCGGGGGCTCGGCTCCCGTCCAGGCGGTGAAGGGGACGATGTATTCCACGGCGACGAAGCGGAGACGCCCGTTCTTCTGCGGCTCGTAGAGCAGGAGCTCGGGTTCCAGCACATCCACCGTTCCGTCGATGAGGTCGGGATTTCCATAATGGTATCCCATGCCGCCGAGCTCGGGGTTCTCAAAGCAGTCGGTGATCTGCGCGGTCCACCCCGCATCCACTGCTGCCTCGAACCGGTTGAACCTTGCCGTTACCGCGCGGAGCCTGGCGACCTCCCTCTGGATATCACCGGTCACGGGCGCGCTGTGCATTGACGAGGAGTGCTCCATCGAGGCCTGGGCCGCGGGGGCTGTCGCTGGTCTCGAGTTGTCGCAGCCGCCGACTGCGAGCGCCAAGGCTGCCGCAAGCGTCTGGAATGCGGCGACGCGGGATCGTGTGTATTCCATTGGCTATCTCCTTCGCTGAGTGTTCAATTCCGGCCTCCGGGCCGGGCGACCTTGCCGGAAGACCCGGCGCGCCTAGAATGGCGCAAAGGGATCGCCCCACTCTCGCCCCAGTCTCGCCATTCTCCCGGATCGTCGCGTGCAACGCCTCATGGTCTTCGGCGGCCTTTCGATAGTGGCCGAGAGCGGCCCGCTCACGGGCCGCGCGGTCCAGCGGAGGCGCCTGGCACTCCTCGCCCTGCTCGCGGTCGCGCGCCAGCGGGGGATGAGCCGCGACAAGCTGATCGCACTGTTATGGCCGGCTGCGGACGCCGAGACGGGGCGACACTACCTCTCGGATTCCGTCTACCGAATCAACAGCGCGATGCGAGAGGACGTGATCGTCGCGGCTGGCGACGATCTTCGCCTGGATCCCGAGCGCCTCCCGGCCGACCTCGCGGATTTCGAGGACGCGCTTGGACGCGGAGATCCCGAAGCTGCGGTGTCCCTCTACCGCGGCCCGTTCCTCGACGGCTTTTTCCTGTCCGACGCGCCCGAGCTCGAGCGCTGGATCGAGGAGGAACGAGCCCGCCTCGCCGCCGCATTCGCTCGGGCGCTCGAGGAGCTCGGCGAGATGGACACATCGCGCGGAGAGCACACCCGCGCCGTGGATTGGTGGAGGCGCCTGGCCGCGCACGATCCGTACAGCTCCCGGGTCGCGCTCAGGCTCATGCAGGCAATGTGCGACGCCGGCGAGCGGGCCGCCGCGATCCGGCATGCGCGTGTTCATGAGACGTTGCTGCGTGCGGAGCTCGAGCTGGAGCCGGACCCGGCGATCGCGGAGTTCGCGGAGCGGATCCGGAGCGAGAAGCAAGGCGACGCCGTATCGGTGCGGTCGGACTCGGGCCTCGTCCCCGAGCTGCCCGACACGCCGGCGCAGAACAAGGCTGCAGAAACCATGGTGGCAGCGCCTCCTCGGCGCTCCCTGCGTTCCCCTCTTGCGGTGCTCGGTGGCGCCGTGGCGCTGGCGGTCGTCGCGGTGTGGCTCTACAGCAGCGTGCAGGGCGATGACGCCTCGCCTGCAGTCGGCGATCCGATGCGGTCGGTTGCCGTCCTTCCCTTCGCGAACGTCGGCGCGGATCCGGAAAACGAATACTTCAGCGATGGAATGACGGAAGAGCTGATCACTGCGCTCGGCACCGTTGAAGGAGTGGCAGTCGCGTCGCGCACTTCGGCGTTCGTCTACAAGGGCAGGGCCGCGGATGTTCGCGAGATCGGCCGGACGCTCGGGGTTGACGCGGTGGTGGAGGGAAGCGTGCGCAAGGCTGGGCAGAAGCTGCGGATCACGGCGCAGCTCGTGAGCACGGCAAGCGGCCACCGCCTCTGGTCGGACACGTACGATCGCGAGGCCGATGATGTGTTCGCGATCCAGGAGGAGATCGCCCGCGCGATCGTGGCCCGAATGACCGGTGTATTGGTGGGCGTCGCGGATCCGGCGACGGCGCGCTCGACGCGCGACTCCGAGGCGTACGACCTCTACCTCCGCGGACGCTTCGCATGGCACCAGCGCACGAAGGAGGGACTCGCGCGCGCAATCGAGTACTTCCAGCGCGCGGTCGAACGTGCGCCGACGTATGCCCGCGCGCACGCGGGACTCGGCGATGCGTACGCAGTGAGCGCATTCTACGATTACCTCGCGCCGCGTGATGCGTACCCGAAAGCCGAGGCCTCCGCACGGCGTGCGCTGGAAATCGACCCCCTGCTCGCCGCGCCGCACGCGACGCTCGGCTACATCCTCACCTACTACCATCTCGACTGGCCCCGCGCCGAGGCAGAGTTCCAGCGCGCGCTGTCGATCGACCCCGACTACTCGACGGCACACCAATGGTATGCCAACCTGCTGACCGTCGCGGGGCGATTCGAGGAGGCGGAACGCGCGATGCGGCGCGCCCAGGAAGCGGACCCGCTGTCACTGATCGCGAATGCAGCGCTCGGGTGGAGCTTCTACCTGGCCGGACGGCACGCA
>JBGTMW010000352.1:0-1517 GCA_041743365.1 Gemmatimonadaceae bacterium | reverse complement strand
GACGAACAGCCGCGTAACCTCGTAGCCGGAGCGCTCCGGCTCCCGTTCCTCGCGCGCGGGATTCCGCGGCCGTTCCGCCCTGGCGGCGCGAACGCGCTCCCCCTTGCCCGACTCCAGCTTCTCGCGACGCATTCGCTGCCTGTCGTTCTGCGCCGTCGCTGCCGGTATCTCGACATCGGATGTGTCCGGGCTTTCGGCTTCGTGCAGCAGCTTGATCGCGGCGGTGGCGATGTCGACGCAGTCGAACTCTCCCGCCAGCGCCTCGACGACCACGCGATATCCGTCGAGATCTCCCGCCAGCAGCGCCTCCCTGAGGTTGGCGCGCGTGAGCTCCAGCCGGCGCGTGCGCAGGTCGATCACCGTCGGGACGTTCTCCATCTTGAGCCGCTGCTTCGTGAGCTGCTCGATGTTCCGCAGCAGTCTCTGTTCACGCGGCTCCGCCAGCGTGATCGCGACACCTTCTCGCCCCGCCCGCCCGGTCCGGCCGATCCGGTGGATGTACATCGCCGGCGAGGACGGCACGTCGTAGTTGAAAACGTGGCTGAGATGCTCGATGTCGAGCCCCCGCGCGGCGACGTCCGTCGCGATCAGAAGCTCGGCGGTTCCCGCGCGGAGCTTGCGCGTCACCCGGTCGCGCTGATCCTGGGACATTCCTCCGTGAAGTGCCTCCGCACGATAGCCGCGCGCGTTCAGCGTCTCCGTCAGCTCATCGACCTCCGTGCGCGTTCGGCAGAAGACGATGGCCGAGGTCGGGTTCTCCATGTCGAGCACCCGGCCGAGCGCCGCGACCTTGTGAGCCCGCTGTACGACGTACACCACCTGCCGTACCCGGGGAACCGCGCCCGCGGCCAGCCGCTCCGTCGCGATCCGGACGTGCACCGGGGACCTCAGGTGCTTCCGGGCGATCGTCGTGATCCGCGGCGGCATCGTCGCCGAGAAGAGGCTGGTCTGGCGCTCCGACGGAGTGGCGTCGAGGATGAACTCGAGATCCTCGGCGAATCCCATGTCGAGCATCTCATCCGCCTCATCCAGAACGACCATTCGGACGTTCTCGAGCGAGAGCGAACCCCGGCGGATATGGTCGACCATCCGGCCGGGTGTTCCGACTATCACGTCCACACCGCGCTTGAGGGCACGGAGCTGCGACTGGATCGCCTGACCACCGTAGATCGGGACCACGCTGATCCCGAGCGACTTGCCGTAGCGATGCACCGCCTCCGCGACCTGCATCGCGAGCTCGCGCGTGGGAACGAGGATCAGCCCCGTCGTTCCCCTGCGAGGCCCGCCGTCCCCGGCGATCCGCTGAACCAGCGGCAGCGCGAAGGCAGCGGTCTTTCCCGTTCCGGTAGCGGCCTGCCCCAGAAGGTCCTGTCCCTCGAGGAGCGGGGGGATCGCCTCTCGCTGAATGGGCGTCGGCTCTTCATAGCCGAGCGCAGTGAGGGCGCCGATCAGCTTCTCGTTCAACCCGAGCGCCGCGAAGCCGACCGGGGTTTCGTCCGACGATTGCATATGGTCCT
>JBGTMW010000351.1:0-3359 GCA_041743365.1 Gemmatimonadaceae bacterium | reverse complement strand
GAGTGACCTGGGACCCCCGGCGAAGATCACGCCGACGTGTGTCGCCCCTAGCCGGACGCCCTCCAGGAGATCCTCGCGGCGGGTGAGCCCGCAGAACTTGACCTCAGCCACCGCGAGGGATACGCGGAATGGAGGCGAGTGATGCGACGGCAGCCCGAGCGTCGGCTGCCGCCGACAGGAGCGAGCCCACCAGAACGGCGTCTGCGCCCTCGCGAGCCACTGCCTCCACATCGGCGGTCGTTCGCATGCCGCTCTCGGCGATCGCAACGCACTCGGGAGGAATTCGCGGCAGCAGGCGCTCCGAGGTGGAGCGATCGATGGCAAGGGTTTCGAGATCGCGGTTGTTGATGCCGATCATGCGTGCGCCAGCGGCGAGCGCGCGATCCAGCTCCCACTCGTCACGGACCTCGATGATCACCTCGAGGCCAATCTGGCGCGCGAGGTCGGCCATGCTCGTCAACTGCGACGGAGACAGAGCCCGCGCAATGAGCAGCGCCGCCGAGGCGGCAAGCGCCTTCGCCTCGAGCATCTGGATCGGCTGAACGTGAAAGTCCTTCTTGAGGACGGGAATGGAAACGGTACGGATCACATCCGTGAGGTCCGCCGTGGACCCTCCGAAATGCGAAGGCTCCGTGAGTACGGAGATTGCCGAGGCCCCCCCCTCCGCATACGCCGTGGCCCGCGCGGTGGCATTCAGCGCCATGTTGATCGCGCCTTTGGATGGAGAGCGCCGCTTCAGCTCGGCGATCACACCCACGGTCGCGCCCCGAAGCGATCGCTCCAGCGAAGCCATCCCTCCGACGCGCTCCGCCGCGGCTACGAGCTCGGGCTCGCGTATTCGAAGGAGCTCGGCCCGACGTTGCGCCTCCACGAGAAGCACTCCCAGGGTTCCGGTCGGCGTCGACCAGGTGGCTTGCACTTCGGGTCCTCTTCGGCTATCGTGTGATGTAGTTCGGCGAATCTTCGGGGCCCGTACCATCACCCGGCAGAAATCTAACGGGGAGAGCCATGTCGCTCACCAAGCGTCAGCACGAGATCCTCAGCTTTCTTGCATCCTACTCCGAGGAGCGTGGCTACGCTCCGTCATTCGAGGAGATCGCCGAGCGATTCAACTATACATCGCTCGCGACCGTTCACGAGCATCTGAGCAACCTCGAGCGCAAAGGTTACATCAAGCGCGGCTACAACGAGAGCCGCGCCATCGAGATCCTTCCGTCGGAGATGTTTCCGCGTGCGCTCGAACTGCCACTCCTCGGTCAGGTCGCGGCCGGCATGCCGATCGAGGCCATTTCGACTCCCGAGACCTTCAGCGTTCCCGAGGATTTCGTTCGCCGCTCCGGCAATCATTACGTTCTTCGCGTTCGCGGAAACTCGATGATCGATGAGCAGATCCGCGATGGGGACTATGTAGTCATCAATGAGCGCCAGCGCGCGGACAACGGGGAGATGGTCATTGCGCTGCTGAATGGAAGCGCCGCGACCGTCAAGAAGTTCTACCGCGAGCGCGACGGCCGCATTCGCCTCCAGCCCGCCAACGAGACCCTGACGCCGATGTACGTCAATGAGAACGACATCACCATCCAGGGAATAGTCGTCGGAGTGCTGCGCAGGTATTGAGCGCTAGGGCGTCGGCCCGTACGCCCTTCTAAGGCGCTCCAGGGCGCCCATTCCCTCACCCGCTTCGAGCGCGGCGGTCGCGACGGTCACGGCCTGTGAGATCGATGCGGCGCCACCGCCGACATAGAGCGCGGCCGCGGCGTTGAGGATCACGGCGGCTTTCGCGCCGCGAGGGCCGCCGCCGCGAAGGACCGATTCCACTACGGCGGCATTCTCCTGCGGAGATCCACCCTTCAGGTCGCCGATCGCGATGTCGTGGAAGCCCAGGTCCTGGGGATCGAGCGTCCACTCCCTTGCTTCCCCGCCACGCACCTCGATCACGTGAGTCGGGCCTACCGGCGAGATCTCGTCCATCCCGGGCTCGCCGTGGACGACGAGCGCGTGCCTGGTACCCAGTGCGAGAAGCGCGTTCGCAAGGATCATCATGCGGCTGCGGTCGGCAACCCCTACTACCTGGCGCCCCGCCCCCGCGGGATTCGCCAGCGGACCCACAATGTTCATCACCGTCGCCATGCCAAGCTCGCGCCGCACGGGCCCGACGTGTCGCATGGCTGGATGCATGAGAGGCGCGAACATGAACACGATGCCGGCATCGGTGAGGGATCGCGTCATCACCTCTAGCGGCGCCTCAATGGCTACGCCGAGTGCCTCGAGCACGTCCGCGCTCCCACTCCGTGACGTGAACGAGCGGTTGCCGTGCTTCGCCACGCGAACTCCGGCGCCGGCAGCGAGTAGCGCCGAGGCCGTCGAGATGTTGAAGGTCTGGACGACGCCCCCACCGGTGCCGCACGTGTCCACGAGCGCCTCGGTGTTCACCGCGGGCAGTCGGACCATGGCGCGACGCAGCGCGCGGGCCACTCCCGCCACCTCGTCGGCTGTCTCTCCCTTCACGCGCAGGCCGACCAGGAGCCCGGCGATCTGCGCGGCGGTAGCATCACCGCTCATTATCACGTCGAAGGCGTTCGCCGCTTCGTCGGCGGAAAGGTGGTCTCCGGCGGCGAGCTTCCGGATGGCGACCAGTAGTGCGCTATTCGACACCGATGGTCTCGAACAGGCGCTCCGGCAGGCGAGCCACTGCCGTGATCAGCGAGATCACGAGACCGAGCACCTTTACCCGCTCGACATCCTCCTCGGTGAACACTCCCTGGCGTGCGCGATTCGTGAGGTTGACGACGCCGAGAAGCTCATCGTGCAGGACCAGCGGGAAGCTTATGAACGATCCCGTAGTGAAGTACTGGTCTCGAAGGAGCGGGTGCGTCTGGGCCTCGGCGACATCCTGCACCAGCAGGACCTCGCGGGAGGCGGCGACCCGACCGGCGACACCGTGGCCGATCCTGATTCGCGCTCCGTCGAGAATGTGCGGTGCAACGCCGCGGGCGGCGGCGAGGTAGAGCGAGCCCGGCTCGGGGGCGATGAGCATCAGGGATGTCCGCTGCGCCTGCATGTCTTCGCCCGCTAGGCTGAGGAGGCCGTCCACCAGCTGTCGCGGATCCTGGGTTTCGTTGTGCAGGCTCAGCATCCGTTCGATGAGGTAGAGCGTCCGCGTCTTCTGGCGAAGGGCTTCGCTGCGGCGGTGAAGCTCGATGTGAGCCTGCTCGAGCTGACCGACTGCAGCCTGGACCTGATGCTCGACTGCCTCAGCGCGCCTCGTCGCTCGGCGCGCCGATTCCGTGGCGTTGGATGCTTCGCGCTCGAGCGCGACGACGCGGGCGGGATCGGCCCCACCGGTCGTTCGCGCGGCC
>JBGTMW010000350.1:0-9402 GCA_041743365.1 Gemmatimonadaceae bacterium | reverse complement strand
CCGCGAAGAGCGGAACGGTGTTCGCCATGTTGCCGCCGCTCACCAGCAGTCCACCTCCGCTGGCGGGGAAGCCGATCAGCTCCGCTATCCAGCGAACGACCTGCGCCTCGATCTCCGTCGCAACCGGTCCGAGCCGCCATGACCCGACGTTCGGGTTCACCGCGGCCGCGAGAAGATCGCCCAGCATGCCGATCGGGGCAGGCGATGACGTGATGTATCCGAAGAAGCGCGGATGGCCGTTGAAGAGCGAATGGTCGAACAGCATCGTCGCGGTGGTGCGCAGAAGCTCGCCTGCGTCGGTGCCATCGTGCGGCAGCGGCGCGGCACTCCCGACCAACTCGTGGATCTCCTTTACCGACTCGCCCGTCGTCACCGGGCGCGACGGAACACTTTCGAGGAAGGTCGCGATCGTTTCCACGAGCTCGTGCCCGATCCGCCGGAAATCCTCCGAGGCAATGCGGATGGGCGCGTCGCGCATCTCGTCCGTGAGCGCGCTCATCGCGGCGGCCTCGCAGAGTTCAGCCGCTGGAGCACTTCGCCGAGGCGCTGGATCTCCACTCCATAGGTGCCCCAGTCATCGGTGCGCTGCGCCGCACGCGCACGCTCGTAATGCTGCACCGCCTGGCGAACCAGTTCGGCGGTGGCTGCCGATACGGGATCCGCCGCGGCGCCGGGCGCCGTGGGAGGCGCTTCACCCCCGACCGCTGCTGGTCGCTGCGCGAGGGTGCCACCGGCGAACAGCCGCCGGATCCCCTGGTCCAGGGTTTCCTCCATCGCGACCTGGTTCTCGTGTGCTACGACGACGCGCTTCAGCTCCGGAATTCTCCCGCCCTGCGACCGCAGGTAGAGCGGCTGCACATAGATCAGCGATTCCTCGATCGGTATTACCAGCAGCTCGCCGCGAATGACCTCGGAACCGCCCTGATCCCAGAGCGACACCTGACGCGAGACCTCGGTGTCCTGGTTGATGCGATTCACGATCTGGGTGGGGCCGAACACCAGGCTCTGCCTCGGAAAACGATATGCGACGAGCTTTCCGTAGTTCTCGCCATCGTTCCGCGCGACCATCCATGCGGCGAGGTTGTCCTTCTGCCTAGGCGTGAAGGGCCGCATGAGGATGAACTCGGGCTCGCTCTCACCCGGCAGGCGCATCACGGTGTGCCGCACGAAGCCGCCTCCCTCGACTCCGCGCTGGCTCTGCGGAATCTGCCACTGGTCTTCCTGGTGGTAGAAGGTCTCGGGGTTGGTCACGTGGAAAGTCGCGTACAGACCGGTCTGGGCGCGGAAGAGGTCCTCCGGATAGCGAAGGTGCGCGCGAACATCCGCCGGCATCTCTCCGAGGGGGCGAAGCAGGCCCGGATAGATCCGCGAGAGCGTGCGGATCATCGGGTCGTCCGGGTCGGAGATGTAGGCGGTGATGTCGCCATCGTAGGCATCGACTACGACCTTGACGCTGTTGCGCATGTAGTTCGTCCCGTCGGTGAGACGCTGCGCATACGGGTAGCGATCGCTGGTGGTGTACGCGTCGAGGATCCACTTCAGGTGGCCCTCGTCGGTGACCACTATGTACGGGTCGCGGTCGAACCTCAGGAATGGAAGCGCCAGCCGCGATCGCTCCATGATGCTCCGGTGGTAGAGCACCTTCGTGGTCGCCGTGACGTCGCTCGACAGCATGACGTTGAGCGAGCCGAATCGGAGCGCGAAGAGGAGTCGTCGCAGCAGCGAGCCGACCGGGACTCCCGCCTCGCCGGCATAGGTCGAGTAGACGGCAGCATCGCCCTCACCAGCGGGGTAGTCGAGCTCGCGCTGGCGGCTCGGCGCCAGCACGAAGTCGTTGGCGAGCTCGCCGAAGTAGATCTGCGGGCGCGTGACGTTGATGGGGACGCTCGACGTCGGCGGCAGGTCCTTTATCCAGAGAACGGGAAGCCCCTCGGCAGTCACCTGGTTCGATGGGCCCAGCGTCAGCCCCATGCCATGGGTGAAGGTGAGGTGCTCGTTGATGAACGACCGCGTGGGCAGGGCGGCGGTGTTGAGCTCCCGCACGGACAGCAGAACCTGCCGGAGATCGCCGTTCAGCCGGTAGCGGTCATCGTCCACGGCGACGAAATCGTAGTACGTGCGAATCGCCTGGATCTGGCCGAAGGTCTGAAGCAGCGGCTCGCGGTCCCAGAGCCTGACGTTGGAGATCGTGGCGTCGTTCGCCTCGATGTCGCCGAGGGTAAGGCGGCGCTGGGCGTCGAGCTCGCGCGGCTCCACGTTCTCGATGCCCCAGGCGCGGCGGGTGGCAGCGATGTGATGACCGATCTGCGGCGTCTCGCGCGTCAGCTCGTTCGGTTGAACGACCAGTCGCTGAAAGATCGCCGGAATCACCCCCATGAGGAGCATGCCGAGGACGATGTAGCCGCCCACCGCCACGGCGGCCGTGCGCACGAGAAGCCCCCGCAATGCGCCCCAGAGGATCAGCCCCGCAGCGCCGAACGCGAGCGCCCCCATGACGCGGAGCATGGGAAGCCGCATGTGAAGATCCGTATAGCTGGCACCCTGAAGCGGACCGTGCGACGACTGGAGCAGCGAAGGCACTCCGATGATCAGCGTCCTGAGTCCGGTGACAGCCAGCAGCAGCGCACCGAGTATGGCGAGGTGCATCTGCGCGCCCTGCTCGAAGCGGAGCTGCCATTCTCGACGCCCGATGTTCGCGCGGGCGATGTAGATCGGGAGCGTTATGACGCCGAGCGCCAGTACGAGAGCGAGGCCGGCGAAATCCAGCGCGTTCTCGAGCACCGGAAGGGTGAAGACGTAATACGCGACGTCCCGTCCGAAGATCGGGTCGGTCACGCCGAAGGGCGAGCGGTAGAAGAACTGCACGAGCGCGCGCCACTCGGTGGCCGCGATCAGGGCCATGAAGGCAGCGAGCATGATGGAGGCCGGGAGCGCGAGCACCCGCGCAAGGCGTGCAACCAGAGCCGCCTCCGTTCCCGGGCCGGCCCCCGACCGATCCATGACCACGAGAATCGGATCGAGCTCTATTCCGCGCAGCGCGACGCGAGCGTTCAGGTACAGCATCAGGAAGCCACCCACACCCGCAACGAGCCCGAGGGTCCACTGCGCGATGATCTTGAGCAGGAACACCCGCTCGTAGCCGACCTCCTGATACCAGAACCAGTCGGTCGCCCGGCGCGCGGCCAGGGGTGACACGATCGCGAGCAGCACGAGGGCGATGAAGCCGAGGACGATCATGCCCTGCGGCCCCGTCTCCCCTCCGAAGGGTGAGCGCGAACGGCGGGGCGGGGTGGGCACGTTGCCCTGGCCGCCGAAGGACTTGCTGAGGATCGGCTTCGGTCGCAGCGGCGTCTCGTCTGTCACTTTCTCCTCCCGAACCGTGGGACCACGCTCGACACGAAGGTGGCCGGAGCCAGCGCCGTGAATCGCGCCGGGGCCATGCTCGGCGAGCGGCGCGCATCTCCTTCAGAAAATGGCGGAGTGCCCGCAGATGCAAGTCCGGACGGCGTTCCGCGTCCTGATGAAGTGCCGGACAAGGGCTGAACGGCAGGGTGTGCCCGGCCGTCCTTCCGGTATTGTCAGGTGATCACGGTGGGAGCGTTCCTGCCGGTTCGTTCGCGCAACCCGGAGACGGCCAGTGCTGCCTCGATCAGCGGGGCGAGTGCCTCCTGCGCGTCGAGCCCGTGCCGATCGGGATCGGGCTCGTACAGCTCGACGTAGAGCCTCAGCGTCGCGCCCACCGTGCCCGTGCCCGATAGACGGAAGATGATCCGCGAGCCTGACTGGAGAATGATTCGCACGCCCTGGTGCTCGCTGATGCTGCCATCGACGGGATCACGATAGAGAAAATCATCGGCGAGTGCGACCGACTCGCCCGCGAGCGTCGTTCCCGGCAGCGTCCGAAGCTGGGAGCGCAGGTGATCCATCACCGCGCCAGCTGCGTCGGCCGCGACCTCCTCGTAGTCGTGACGCGAATAGAAGTTGCGCCCGAACCGTCTCCAGTGCTCGGCGACGATCCCGGCCACCGGCATTCCGCGAACGGCGAGAATGTTCAACCAGAAGAGGACTGCCCACAGGCCATCCTTCTCGCGCACATGGTTCGATCCGGTGCCGAAACTTTCCTCTCCGCACAGCGTGACCTCTCCCGCATCCATGAGGTTGCCGAAGAACTTCCATCCCGTTGGTGTCTCGTGGCATGCGATGCCCAGGGCGCTCGCGACGCGGTCGGCGGCGGCGCTCGTCGGCATCGATCGAGCGATACCGGCGAGGCCCGCGGCGTATCCGGGTACGAGCGACGCGTTGGCCGCAAGGACCGCAAGGCTGTCGGAGGGAGTGACGAAGAATCCGTTGCCGAGGATCATGTTGCGATCGCCATCACCATCAGAGGCGGCACCGAAGTCCGGCGCATCCGCGCCGAACATCAGCTCGACGAGCTCGGGGGCGTACGTGAGGTTCGGGTCGGGATGGCCGCCACCGAAGTCCGGCAGAGGCTCGCCATTCATGACGGTTCCCGGAGGCGCCCCGAGCCTCCGCTCGAGAATCTCGCGCGCATATGGTCCCGTGACCGCGTGCATCGCGTCGAATGCCATGCGGAACCTTCCGCCCGCGAGGAGCGCACGCATGGCGTCGAAGTCGAACAGCGATTCCATCAGCGATGCGTAATCGGCAACCGGATCGATGATCTCGACGGTCATCTCGCCAAGCCGCGCGACGCCGACGCGATCGAGCGGGATGTCGGCGCTGTCGACGATCCTGTACTCTTGGATCGACCGCGAGCGCTTCGCGATGTCGGAGGTGACCTTCTCCGGCGCCGGGCCGCCGTTGGCCACGTTGTACTTGATGCCGAAGTCTCCGTCGGGACCCCCGGGATTGTGGCTCGCCGAGAGGATTATTCCTCCGCTCGCATTGCGCTTGCGGATCACGCACGATGCCGCGGGCGTGGAAAGAATCCCTCCCCGTCCGACGATCGCCCGTTCCACTCCGTTCGCCGCCGCCATCCGCAGGATCACCTGGATGGCTTCGCGGTTGTGGTATCGACCGTCACCGCCGACCACCACCGCTGCATCCGATGGAAGCGCGACGCTGTCGAGGGTCGCCTGAACGAAGTTCTCGAGGTAGTGCGGCTGTCGGAATGTCGCGACCTTCCTTCGCAGCCCCGATGTGCCCGGGCTCTGATCGGGGAAGGGCGACGTCGTGACTACGCGGATGTCCATCAGGATGAGGAAGGGAGCGGGAAGCGATGCCCGAATCGAACCGGCCGCAGGCGTGTCATGGCCCGGTGCGGCTGGCATCTACGACAAGGATTGCATCGGATGCTGCGGATTGCACGGATGAAAGTGCCAGCCTTGCGTGGTGCGGTTGGAGTGTCGATCTGTCGGGGCCTCGTCGCTTGATTCTGAAGGCGCAACTGACCGGAACAAGAACGGGAGTGCCTGATATCCGATCATCGTCCATCGACGCCTGGTCGGGCTCGACCAACACGCTCGACTTTGCGTTTCAATCCGTCAAATCCGCTGAATCCGGAAAAAACTTCGTCGTAGATGCCCGAATCGAATCGCCGGCAGGCGTGTCATGCCCGGTGCGGCTGGCATCTACGAACAAGGTTGCATCGGATGTTGCGGATTGCACGGATGAAAGTGCCAGGCCTGCGTGGCGCCAGGGGAGTGTTCCGATCCGTCGGAGGCGCTTGGGTCCCCTTGTCCTCGAGTACCACTACCGCAACGAATCGCGGTCACGAACCCGGGTGCGACGCGAAGCTCGCCATGGGAGTTCCCAAGAAAGGGAGTGCCTGATATCTGATCATCGTCGCTCGATGTGTAACGCCGGACCCCGGCCACGCCTGGTCGTGCTCGACCAACACGCTCGACTTTGCCCTTCAATCCGTCAAATCCGCTGAATCCGGGAAAGAACTTCGTCGTAGATGTCCGAATCGAATCGGCTGAAGACCTGTCATGCCCGGTGCGGCTGGCATCTACGACAAGGTCGCATCGGATGCTGCGGATTGCACGGATGAAAGTGCCAGGCTTGCGTGGTGCGGGTGGAGCGTCGCGATCTGTCGGGCCTCGTCGCTTGATTTCTGAAGGCGCAACTACCGCAACAACTCGCGGTCACGAACCCGGACGCGACCCGAAGCTCGCCGTAACAGTTCTCCAAGAGGAGTCCCTGATATCTGATGATCGTCCCTCGAGGCGTAACGCCCGACCACTGCCACGCCTGGTCGGGCTCAACGAAAACGCACGACTTTGCCCTTCAATCCGTCAAATCCGCTGCATCCGGAAGGAACTTCGTCGTAGCTGCCCGAATCGAATCGCCCGCAGACCTGTCATGGCGGACCCGGGCGGCATCCACGACATGGATCTTATCGGATGCCGCGGATTGCACGGATATTGGACCGTCACGCTCCCTCATCATCTCATGATCACGCCTCACCCCGAGATCACTCCACACGCCACGCGCTCCCCCGCATTACCGGCCGGATCCGACCGATTGTCATCGGTACCTGCATGGATCACGACGGCCGCGCCGTCCGCATCCAGCAATCCGTTCGAGCCGCGAAGCATGCCACCGGGCGTGACCACGTTCACCGTGGCGGTGCTGTCAGCGGCAACCGTGATGTTGGGAAGGTCGCCGTGATGCGGGCCCTGCGGGTTCTGGGTTCCGTGCTGGCGGTTCGTCGGGTTCCAGTGCCCGCCCGCTGATTCGAAGGGCGCGTCGCACCTGCCAGCCATGTGCAGGTGGATCGCGCGCTGGCCAGGCTGAAGCCCCGCGAGACGACCGGACACGACAATGGTCTGCGCCGAATCGGTCAACGTCAGCGTGCCGAGCTCCCTGCCGGAAGCGTTTCGCATCTGCGCGCGCGCGGCAGCACTGCCACCCGCGATTCCCGTATCGGCGCCTGCGGAGATCGTCGGCGTGGTCGTATCGCGCCCCCCTTGATCACCGCCCGCGCAGGCCGCGAGAACAGCGACGGAGAGGGTCATCGTAAGTGCTCTGTGCATTTCTTCTCCAGGTGTCTGTGCCATTCCGGAATGTGCCACGACCGTTGGCCGCGACGGGATGCTGAACCCCCTATCAGGAAGCGCGCCAACCGGGTTTACAAGGTGGCGAAATGCTCCGCCATGCGGACCCGCGTTGCTGCATCGGGAAGGCGTCCGAGCCCCGCACCCATGTTGTCCCGCAGGTGGCGGGGGTTGCCGGTCGCGGGAATCGCGCATGTGACCGCGGGGTGGGAAACCACGAACTTGAGGAAGAACTGCGCCCAGCTGGTGCAGTCGAAATCCTCCGCCCACGCGGGCAGCGTCTTTCCCTCTACGCGGCCGAAGAGATTGCCGGTGGTGAAGGGCCTGTTGGTCAGCACCGCGATCCCCCTCTCCTGCGCGAGTGGCAGGAGCCGCTCCTCCGGAACCCGGTCGCCAATCGAGTAGTCGAGCTGCACGAAGTCGAGGTCATACGCCTTCATCGCCGCTTCGGTATCGGCGTACTGCGGGTCGCGCGAGGTCGTGATCCCGAGATAGCGGATCCGACCCGCCTTCTTCCACTCCATGAGAACCTCGAGATGGTCGGCCAGAGTCGCCGATGAAAGTGCCCGGATGCTTCCGCCGAGGTTCCACACCTGGATGAGATCGACCGTCCTTCGCCCGAACACGCGCAGCGAGTTCTCCATCTGCCTGGCCGCAGCCTCCTTGCCCGCATCGCCCACGTTCACCTTCGTCGCGAGGAACAGCGCGTCGCCGATCCCGAGATCCTTTATTGTCTCGCCGATGAACAACTCGGAGCGCTGATACGTGGGCGCAGTGTCGATGACCTTTCCGCCGAGCTCCGTGAAGAGCCGGATGACCTCCCTGGCAGATGCCCAGTTCTCGCTCTGCGGGCCAAGGTTGAACGTCCCGGCCGATCCCAGGCCGATCACCGGGAGCATCTCTCCGGTGGAGGGAATGCGCTTCCGGATCATCGCCGTCTGCGCGACTGCGCATGAGGGCGCGAGAAGAAGGGTCGCGAGCGCACCTGCTCCACGCTTGAGGGCCGACCGACGGGATACCGACATGACGGGAAGGCGGAGGACGGAGTGAACGGTCTTCGATACACGAGCATATTACGCCCCGCGCCACCTGCCAGCCAACCGGTCCGCGTCGCGATTTGACGCGCGTGGTTACGCGGGCGATCCTTACCACGCTCCGCAAGTCCGGAATCTCTCCCGCGCGCGAGGTACTTCCAATGTCCACGAGCCGCCGTGATTTTCTTCGTGTCGCCGCCGGTGCCGGGGGGGCACTCGGGCTCGGCATCGTGCCGGATCAGGCTCTCGCGCAAGCGACCAGGGCAGCGCGCACCCCGATCGCGGGAGCGGCGCGGGTCGCTCCGAAGAGGATCCTCATCCTTGGCGGCACGAGCTTCATCGGGCCGCGGCAGGTCGAGTATGCGCTGTCGCGCGGCCACACCATCACGTTGTTCAATCGGGGGCGTACCAACCCCGCGCTATTCCCGGGGGTCGAGAAGCTGAGAGGCGACCGCGCCACCGGCGATCTCGAATCGCTGAAGGGACGCACCTGGGATGCGGTGATCGACAACTCCGCCACCAACCCGACCTGGGTGCGCGACACGGCGCAGCTCCTCAAGGACTCGGCGAGCCAGTACCTGTTCATCTCGACCCGGTCGGTGTATTCGGACACGAGCCGCATCCCGATGACCGCGGATGCTCCGGTGTTCACACCCGAGAACACGACCGTCACACCGGGGCGCCCGCTGCCATACGGATTGTCGAAGGCGCTTGCCGAGAAGGAGGCGCGCTCGGCGTTCGGCACCCGGGCGACGGTGGTGCGACCGGGGCTGATCATTGGCCCCGGGGACGACACGGACCGGTTCACCTACTGGCCGGTGCGGATCGATCGAGGCGGCGAGGTGCTCGCCCCGGGCGATCCCACCGATCCGGTACAGATCATCGACTCGCGCGATCTCTCCGAGTGGGTGGTGCGGCTGGTGGAGCAGGGGACGACGGGCACCTTCAATGGAGTGGGCCCGAAGAACGGACGGCCCATGGCGGAGCTGCTTTATGGTATTCGGGCAGTCACCGATGCCAACAAGGAGATGACGCTCACCTGGGTGTCCGCGGACTTTTTGGCGGAGCACCGTGTCCGTCCCTACAGCGATCTTCCCGTGTGGCAGCCGCCGCGGAATGGCCGCGAGGGGTTCGCGCGGTTCGACATCACGCCGGAAATCAGGACCGGCCTCACCTTCCGCCCGCTGGCCGTGACGGTGAGGGAGACTCTCGACTGGTTCCGGACTCTACCGGCGGAGCGCCAGGCCGAGCTCAAGGCAGGGTTGACGCCGGAACGGGAGAAGGAAGTGCTCGCGCTCTGGCACGCGCGCGCGACCCGATAACGAAGAAGGGCTTCACTCTCACGCGCC